>DATBIZ010000166.1:0-6011 GCA_036556645.1 Vicinamibacteria bacterium
TGCAGGGCGGCACCGCCTCCGCCACGTGCACCACCCGCCGCTCCTCGTCGAGCCAGACGATGTCGATCGGGAAGCGGCAGTTCTTCATCCAGATGCCGTGGAAGTCCACGTCGTCGAAGACGAAGAGCAGCCCGCGGTCGGCGGGGAGCGAGGGCCGGAACATCAGCCCCATGGCGCGGTCCTCGTCCTTGATCATGAGCTCGGCCTGCAGGACCTTCCCCGAAGGCAGGGTCAGCGGGACCGCCTGCGGGTGCGCGCCGCCCCGGGCGGGGAAGAGGCCGGCGGCGACGGCGAGCAGCACGGCCACGATCGCGCGCACGATCACCGATCGTAGCATCAGCTCCGCACCTTCCCCGTCATCGGCACGAAGCGCACGGGCAGGACCCGCCGCTCCTCGAAGCGGTCGCCCCGGCGCGTGATCACCATCAGCTCCTGGTTCTCGTCGCCGACCGGGATCACCAGGCGTCCCCCGTCGCGGAGCTGCGCCTTCAGCGGCTCCGGCACCTTGGGTGCGGCCGCGGTGACCATGATCGCGTCGAAGGGGCCTACGTCGGCCCAGCCCTGGTAGCCGTCCGCGACGCGCACCTGCACGTTGCGATAGCCCGCGCGCGCCAGGCGCTCGCGCGCCTCCGTGGCCAGCGGGGCCACGATCTCGATCGAGTACACCTGCTTCGCGATCCGCGAGAGCACGGCCGCCTGGTACCCCGAGCCGGTCCCCACCTCGAGCACGGTCTCGCCGCCGGTGAGGCCCAGCGCCTCGGTCATGAAGGCCACGATGTAGGGCTGCGAGATCGTCTGGCCGTGGCCGATCGGCAGCGGGTGGTCGCCGTAGGCCTCCTCGGCGGACGCCGGCGGCACGAACAGGTGCCGTGGCACCGTGCGCAACGCCGCCAGCACGCGCGCGTCGCGCACGCCGCGCGACTCGATCTGCTCGGCCACCATCCGCTCGCGCTCGCGCGCGTAGTCGGGCGCGGCGCGTTCGGCGGGGGCCGGCGTGCAGGCGACCGTCGAGACGAGCAGCACGCGCAGCAGGGCGCTCACCACACCGGCGAGTTTAGTACGCCTGCGCGAAATACACCTCGGCCGTGGCCGGCTGGCCACAGCGCACGCAGGGACCGCTCGGGGAGGCCCCGTCCAGCGGAATCACCCGGATCGTGGCCCGGGTCTCCTGCTTCACGCGCGCCTCGCAGTCGGCCGAACCGCACCAGCCCGCGACCAGGAACCCCCGCCTGTCCGCCATCACCTGCTTGAACTCGTCGTAGCTGCTCACCCGCCGGGTGTTCTCCGCCAGGAAGCGGCGCGCGCGCTCCAGCAGGTCGCGCTGCAGGGCGGGCAGCACCTCGCCCACCCGCGCCGCCAGCCCGCCCAGCGGCACGTTCTCCTTCGCGCGGGTGTCGCGGCGCACCAGCACGCACTGGGAGCCCTCGATGTCGCGCTGCCCCAGCTCGATCCGCAGCGGCACGCCCCGCATCTCCCAGTCCGCGTACTTGAAGCCGGGCTGCTGCGTGTCGCGGTCGTCGAGGTGCACGCGGACGCCGGCGCCACGGAGCAGGGCCGCCACCTCGCGGCACTTCGGGAGCACCGCCTCGTTCCAGTCGCCCTTGCGCGGCGGGATGGGCACGATCACTACCTGGTAGGGCGCCACCTTCGGGGGCAGGATCAGCCCGGAGTCGTCCCCGTGGGTCATGATCAGCCCGCCGATCATGCGCGTGGAGGCGCCCCAGGAGGTGGACCAGGGCAGCGCCCGCTGCTGGTCGCGGTCCAGGAACTCGATGCCGTAGGCGGTGGCGAAGTGCTGGCCGAGGTTGTGGCTGGTCGCGCCCTGCAGCGCACGGCCGTCGCCCATCAGCGCCTCGACCGAATACGTGCGCAGCGCGCCCGCGAACTTCTCGCTGTCGGTCTTGCGCCCGGGCACCACCGGCACCGCCAGCACCTCCTGGTAGAAGTCACGGTACATGCCGAGCATGCGCATCGTCTCTTCTTCCGCCTCCCGCTCCGTGGCGTGCAGGGTGTGCCCCTCCTGCCAGAGGAACTCGGTGGTGCGCAGGAAGGGGCGCGTGACCTTCTCCCAGCGCACCACGTTGGCCCACTGGTTGATCAGCACGGGCAGGTCGCGCCAGGACTTGACCCACTTCGCGTACATCGTGCAGATCATCGCCTCGGAGGTCGGGCGGATGGCCAGCGGCTCCTCCAGCTCCTCGCCGCCGCCGATCGTCACCCAGGCGCACTCGGGCGAGAAGCCCTCCACGTGCTCCTTCTCCTTCTCCAGGAGGTGCTTGGGCACGAAGAGGGGGAAGTAGGCGTTCAGGTGGCCCGTCTCCTTGATCCGCCGGTCCATGTCCGCCTGCATGGCCTCCCAGACCGCGAAGCCGTAGGGCCGGATGACCATGCAGCCCCGCACGGGCGCGTAGTCGGCCAGCTCGGCCTTCAGCACCACGTCGAGGTACCACTGCGAGTAGTCCTCGCCCTTCGGCGTGATCTCCTTGCTCATCGCTCCTGGTTTCACCCCTGCTTCACCGTCTCCTTCTCCTCGGTCACGAGGTCGGCCGTGGGCGGCAGCGGGAGGGGCGGCTCGCCCGGCTCGTCCGGCGGCCGCGGGAACAGCAGCGACAGCGCCACCGACACCGCGATCACCCCGATGATGATGCCCAGCGACCAGGTGATCGGGAAGTGCCCCCCGAAGAGCCGGTTGAGGAACGTCATCTTGCAGCCCACGAACACCAGCACGATGCCGAGGCCGTACTTGAGCATGTGGAACTTGTCGATGGCGCCGCGCAGCATGAAGTACAGGTTCCGCAGCCCGAGGATGGCGAAGATGTTCGAGGTGAACACGATCAGCGGCTCGCTGGTCAGGGCGAAGATCGCGGGCACCGAGTCCACCGCGAACACGATGTCGGTCATCTCCAGGAAGAGCAGGGCGATGAAGAGGGGGGTGGCGTGGGTGCGGCCGTCGATCTTCAGGAAGAAGCTCTGCTCGTGCAGCTCGCGGGTGACCGGCATCCGCCGCCGGAACAGCTTGATCATCGCGTTGTCCTCGGGCTCCACCGCGTGCTCCTTGGCCAGCATCATGCGCACGCCGGTGAAGATGAGGAACACGCCGAAGAGGATGATCACCCACTGGTACTGCATCAACGCCGCGCCGATGGCGATGAAGATCGCGCGGAAGATGAGCGCGCCCAGGATCCCGAAGAACAGCACCCGGTGCTGGTACTTGGTGGGGATGCCGAAGTAGTTCAGCACCACCACGAACACGAAGATGTTGTCCACCGAGAGCGAGTACTCGACCACGTACCCGGCGAGGAACTGCAGCGCGGCGTCCCGGGCCGCCACCGCGTGGTCGAACCCGGGGATGGCGAGCAGGCGCGGGTCGTCGGCCAGGCGCGCGAGCGCGAAGCGGTAGAAGCCGTAGTTGAAGCTGAGCGCGAGCGTGACCCAGACCACGCTCCACGTGGCCGCCTCCTTGAAGGAGACCGCGTGCGCGTGCCGGTGGAAGACGCCGAGGTCCAGGGCCAGCAGCACGAACACGAACGCGGTGAAGCCGGCGTAGAACCACCAGTACTCCCCGAACGGGAACAGCGTCACCCCCGAAGGCATCAGGCGCGCACCGTGAGCGGCTCCTCGACGTCGGCCAGCCGCACGCCGTCCGGCTCGAGCAGGGTGTGGCCGCGGAAGCGCTCGTCGGGGTGCGGGTAGTCGGTGCGGAAGTGCGCGCCCCGGCTCTCCTTGCGGAAGGCGGCCGAGCGAGCCATCGCGAGCGCGACCTCGGCGAGGTTCCGCGCCTCCGCCGCCGCCCGGTCGCGCGGCGCGTCCGGCAGCTCGCGGCGGGCTTCCGCCAGCCAGCGCTCCAGGGAGGCGAGCCCTTCGGCGTTGCGCTCCAGGCCCAGCGACTCCCAGCAGCGCTGCTGGACCTGGGCCCGCAACGCGCCGGGGTCCGCCGCGCCGTCACCCTCGGCCGGGGACGCGGACCGCGGCGCCAGGTCGGCGGCGGTGGGCGCCGGGTTGTAGTCCGCCGCCATCGCCTCGCCGGCGCGGGCCCCGAACACGAGCCCCTCCAGCAGCGAGTTGCTGGCCAGCCGGTTCGCGCCGTGCACGCCGGTGGCCGCCGCCTCGCCCGCGGCGTAGAGGCCGGGCAGCGTCGAGCGTCCGTGGAGGTCGGTGGCGACGCCGCCCATGACGTAGTGCGCGGCCGGCGTGACCGGCACGGGGTCGCGCGTGATGTCCACGCCGTAGGCCAGGCACGTGCGGTGGATGCGCGGGAAGCGCGTGCGGACGCGCTCGGGGTCGAGGTGGCGCAGGTCCAGCACCACCGGCCCGCGCCCGGCCAGGTTCTCGCGCGCGATGGCCCGCGCGACCTGGTCGCGCGGCGCCAGCTCGTCCGTGAAACGCTCGCCCGCGCCGTTGCGCAGCCGGGCCCCCTCGCCGCGCACGGCCTCCGAGACCAGGAAGCGGGGGGCGCCCGCGACGGCGAGCGCGGTCGGGTGGAACTGGACGAACTCCATGTCCAGCAGCGCGGCGCCCGCGCGCCGCGCCATGGCCGCGCCGTCGCCGGTGGCCACCGGCGGGTTCGTCGTCTCCCGGAACACCTGCCCGGCGCCGCCGGTGGCCAGGAGCGTGGCCCGCGCGAGCACGGCCGTCTCCGCCCCGCGCTCGTCGAGGAACCGGCAGCCGACCACGCGACCCCCGGCCTGCACGAGGTCGCTCGAGCACGAGAAGGACTCCACGCGGATGTTCGCGGTGCGCCGCGCCTTCTCGAGCAGCGCCCGGGCCATCTCCCAGCCGGTGGCGTCGCCCAGCGCGTGCAGGACGCGGTTGCGCGAGTGGGCGCCCTCGCGGGTGAAGTGGAAGCGGCCCTCCTCCCGGTCGAAGCGCGCGCCCCAGGCGGACAGCTCGCGGATGCGGGCGGGGCCCTCCCCCACCAGCACGCGCGCGGCCGCCTCGCAGACGATGCCGGCGCCCGCCTGCACGGTGTCCTCGACGTGCAGGCGCGGCTCGTCGTCGGCGGCGAGGGCGACCGCGACGCCGCCCTGCGCGTACCCGGTGTTGCTCTCGGTGGGCTGGTCCTTGGTGACG
Source organism: Vicinamibacteria bacterium (assembly GCA_036556645.1). Classification (GTDB taxonomy): domain Bacteria; phylum Acidobacteriota; class Vicinamibacteria; order Fen-336; family Fen-336; genus DATKEG01. The sequence continues at coordinate 5,071 of DATBIZ010000166.1, forward strand.
ACCAGCACCTGCCCGTGCGGCGCGAGCGCCACCGCCGCACGCAGGCCGGCGATGCCGGACCCGAGGACGAGGTAGTCGGTGCGCAACGGCTCGATGCGGCGCGTGTCGCTGGCCATCAGATCGGTGTCCTCGGTCCGCGCCGAGCGTCGTCACACGAGGAGACGCTCCGTCGGAAACGCATGAAACCGTGGATTCTATCATCCGCCGGATTCGCGTTGACCGCGCGCCGTCCACGGTGCTACCGTTCGAACGGCCTCGCGACCGTACCCGCCCCGCTCTCTCCCGGACAAGGCTTTGATCGTGCGCACGAGGAGCTTTCTCGTCGCGGGCGCGCTCGCCTGCGCGTCGGTCGTCCCCTCCCCCGCGGAGGCGGACGAAAGGAAGAAGGACGTGCCGCTCTACACCGACGAGGACCTGCGGCGCGTCTCGCCCCGCCGCGGGGAGACCGGCGGCGGCATGACGCCGGCCGCCCCGCCGGCCCGCGCCGAAACCGAGCGCGCGGACCGCCCGGCGGGGCGCGGCGAGGCCTACTGGCGGCGCGAGGTGGAGCGCCTCCAGGACCGGATGCAGCCGGTGCGGGACCGGATCGAGGACCTGCGGCAGCAGATCGAGGAGCGCCGGCGCCGGCCCGGGGTGCGGCCCTACAGCGACCCCAAGGTCGAGGCGATGCAGCGGCGCCTCGCCGCGCTCGAGCAGCGCGTGCGCGAGGCCGAGGACCGGCTGCACGAGCGCGCCCGGCGCGACGGCGCCCTGCCGAGCTGGCTGCGCTAGCGGCGGCCCCCGGGTGGCGCGGCAGGGCGATGACGCGGCGGCGACGCGCGCAGCGTGGCGGCGACGCGTAGGGGGGTGCAGGGGGGAGCACGAGGGCCATCGCAGCCGAAGTTGTCCAGCGGCCCTGCGATCCCCCCTGCGATGACGCGGCGGCGACGCGCGCAGCGTGG
>DATBIZ010000167.1:0-5212 GCA_036556645.1 Vicinamibacteria bacterium
CTACTACCAGCACCCCACCGAGGACGCACTCGTGCTGGAAAAGCCGGACCTGTGATTGAAAGCCGGCGCGCTCGCGTGCTAAGGTCCGACTATGGAGGGGTTCTCCTCCGACCTCGCATCCATTACAGGCATTTCCGCCCGTTTCATGTCCGCGATCAGGGAGGTGGCGATGTCCCAGAACCCGGGATCGAGCGACGTGCTCCTCAACAACGACGAGTACCGCCGGCTGGAAGAGCAGCACCACGAATACGAAAGTCGGCTACAGACGTTGACGGCGAAGGTCGTCCTGAGCGACGAGGAGCAGCTCGAGGAGACGACGCTGAAGAAGAAGAAGCTGCAGGTGAAAGACCGCATGGAGGCGCTCGTCCGCCAGGCCCGGGTGGGGTCCGCTCACCCGTAGTCGGCGCTTGCCGCCGCGGCGGAGGGTCTCGCCGACCCTCCGTCGCCGGCCTCCCTCCCACCTCTAGGGCGCTTCCGCGCCGAGGAGCGTAGTGCCTACTCCGGCCGACCCCAGCGCGCCGATCGCCTACCGCCGCCGCCCGACGCGGTTCCGGCGTGGGGCGTCCATCCTGCCCAGCCTGTTCACCACGGGCAACCTGTTCCTCGGCTTCTGGGCCATCATCAAGACGCTCCACGGGCAATACGACGAGGCGGCGCCCCTGATCGGCTGGGCGATCGTGCTCGATCTGCTCGACGGCTACATCGCGCGCCTGACCGGCACCACCAGCGAGTTCGGCGGCGAGCTCGACAGCCTGGCCGACGTGATCTCGTTCGGGGTGGCGCCGGCCGTGCTCGTGTACTCCTGGGGCTTCGGCAGCATCGAGCGCGTGGGCTGGCTGGCCGCGTTCCTGTTCGTGGTGTGCGGCGCGCTGCGTCTGGCCCGCTTCAACGTGCAGCGCAACGTGGTGGACAGCCGGTTCTTCGTCGGCCTGCCGATCCCGGCCGCCGCCGCCCAGGTGGCGGCCTGGGTCAACCTGATGCCGGCGCCTCTCGCCTCGCGCAGCGAGGCCGCGATCGCGCTGGCCCTGACCACGGTCTGGGCGTTCCTGATGGTCAGCACCTTCCGCTACCGGTCCTTCAAGAAACTCGACCTGCGCAGCCGGCGCAGCTACATCACCGTGCTGGGGATCGCGCTGCTCTTCCTGCTCGTCGCGCTCGAGCCGCGCGTCGTGCTGCTGGTGATGGCCACCGCGTACTGGCTCTCGGCGCCGGTCTTCTACGTCGCCGGCGTCGGCCGCCGCCGCCGCGACGGGTCGGGGTCGTTGTCGTCGCCGCAGGAGCAGACCTTCTCCGCGTGAGCTCCCCGGCGCCTGCGGTCTTCCCGCGCGTCGGGGTCGGGGCGGTGGTCGTCCACGAGGGCCGGGTGCTCCTGATCCGCCGGGGCAAGGAGCCGCTGCGGGGCCGGTGGGTGGTACCCGGAGGCACGGTCGAGCCCGGGGAGACGCTCCGCGACGCGCTGGTCCGCGAGGTGCGCGAGGAGACCGGCCTCACGGTCGAACCGGGCGAGGTGGTCCTCGTGTTCGACCGGATCCTGCGCGAGGCGGGCCAGCTCCGCTATCACTACGTGATCGTGGACTACCTCTGCACCTACGTCGCGGGCACGCCACGGGCCGGCAGCGACGCCGAGGAGGTGGCGCTGGTGCCGCCCGACCGGCTCGGCGACTATGACGTCCCCGAGAAGGCGCTCCAGGTCGTCCTCGACGCCTTCCGGCGGTGTGGCGTTCCGGCCGGGGTTGCCGACGGCCGGCGGGACGGGTAAGCTCTCAAGTGACTTCTAGCCACTGGCCGGCTAAGTGGCTGCTGAGAGGGGAAAAATGAAGCGTTCGACGCTGGCCCTCGCCGTCCTGTTCGTCTTCGGCGCCTCGGCCGTGCACGCCGACCGCTGGGTGTCGAGCAAGCGGCTGCCCAAGCCGATCGACTTCCCGATCGTCCGCAAGGACGTCAAGGAGCACCACAAGCAGGGCAAGCGGCAGAACCACCCGCCCCCGCCCGTCGGCTAGGCGAGTTCCGGCCAGGCCACGTCTGCCGGCGCGGTGAGGGGCAGCCACAGCACCGCGCGCGTGCCTCCGCCGGGAGCGTCCTCCAGCGCCACGCCGCCGCCGTGGTCCTCGGCGATCCGTTTGACCAGGGCCAGGCCGAGGCCGCTGCCGGCGGTCTTGGTCGAGAAGAACGGCTCGAAGATGCGGTCGCGGATCTCCGGCACGACGCCCGGACCGGTGTCCTCGACCTCGATCTGCAGGCGTGAGCCGCCCGCGCGCCGGAGGCGCACGGTGATGCGGCCCGTCTCGCCGACCGCCTGCAGCGCGTTCTCCACCAGGTTGACGACGGCGCGCTCGAGCAGCCGCCGGTCCGCCTGGATCCTGGGCACGGACGGGTCCGCCTCGAAGCGGAGCTGCACGCCGGGGGGCAGGCCCGCCTCGTAGGGCCGCATCAGCTCCCGCAGCACGGCCGTCGGGTCCTGCGACTCGAGCACCGCGGCCGGGGGCCGCGCGAACGCGGAGAACTCGGTCACCAGCCCGCGCAGCGTGCGCACCTGCTTCAGGATCGCCTCGGTACACTCTTCCAGCGCCGGGCCGAAGTCCTCGCGCGAATCACGGTACACGCGCCGCAGGTGCTCGGCGGAGAGCTGGATGGGGGTCAGCGGGTTCTTCACCTCGTGCGCGACCTGCCGTGCCATCTCCGCCCAGGCGGCCAGGCGGTTGCTCCGCTCGAGGTCGCGGCGCTGCTGGTCGAGGTCGCTCGCCATCTGGTTGAACGACTCCACCAGCCGGCGCAGCTCGTCCTGGGTGGTCGGCTCGACGCGGGCGGCCAGGTCGCCCTGCGCCACCCGGCGCGTCGCCCGCGTGAGGGCGCTGATCGGGCCGGAGATGCGGCGGGCCATGGATTGCGCGATCGCGGCGGCCAGCACCATGAAGAACACGGCGGCCAGCCGCACGCTGCGGTCGAGGTCCTCGACCGCGGCCTGCACCTCGCGCTGGCGCAAGGCCAGAGGCAGCGACAGCACGCCGGTGGTCGAGCCCTCGATGCGCAGCGGGACCGAGGCGACCGTGAACGAGAAGTCGCCGATGCGCTCCTGCCGCAGCCAGGAAGGCTCGCCCTCTTGCACGATCGCGCGGTAGACGGCCCCCGAGACGCGGGGCGCGAGCAGCCCGGAGGCGTACAGCTCGCGTTTGCTCGAGGCCAGCAGCCGCCCGCGCTCGAACACGTCGAGGTCGTTGCGGATCACGCTGGCCAGCCAGACGAGCGCCTCGTCGGTGACCGGCTCGCCGGCGGCGGACTCCGCCCGCTGGAAGAACGCGTAGTCCTCGACGCCCTTGCGCGCGATCGCCGCGCGCTCGAGCGCCTGGGCCTCGAACTCCCGCAGCAGGCGGTCGGCCAGGAAGCGCCGCACCACCACCTGCAGCACGGCCACGGGGACGAACGCGAGCAGGATGAAGGCCACGAACAGCCGCAGCGCGAAGCGGCGCCGCACGGTGCCGAGCAGCGAGCGCGCCGAGAGCGAATCGCGGCCCAGCGCGCTCCGCACCCCGACCAGCGCCAGGAGGCCCACCAGGGCCACCAGCGCGAATCCGGCCGCCGTCTCCACCAGGTCGGCCGCGTAGCGCTGCGGCGTGAGGCGGGGGTAGGCCAGGATGTGCACCGTCCGCTCGCCGGCGAACACGTACGCGCGGTGCGCGCGGTTGTCCAGCTCCACGGTCGTCCACCGGCCGCGCCCGCCAGGGCGCAAGCCGGCCGCCAGGGCGGGGTCCAGCCCGGGTGGACGGTCCACGGACGTGAACACGACCTCGCGCGCGCCGCCGTAGCTGACCAGCGCGACCGGCCGCTCCCGCGCCGCGGCCGGCGAGGCGGTGCGGAACAGCACCGAATACGGGTCGCGCGCGCGCACGAACGGCAGGTTCCAGAAGTCCTCCTTCACGTACACGTGGATCGCGCCGTGCAGCTCGCCGTGGTAGCTGAGCGCGCGCCGCGCGTGCAGCATCCCGAACTGCTCGCTGGCCAGCCGCCCGGTCTCGCGCGACACCGCCCAGCGCTCGGGCGGCAGCGTGGCCGCCCCGCCGGCGATCGAGGGAAGGTTCAGCGCGAAGCGGCTGATCACGATGCCCGCCGCGTTCTGCACCTCCACCGCGGAGGAGAAGCCGTAGGCGGCGAGGTCGGTGGCCGACCATACCGCGAAGGCCAGCTCCTCGACCCCGGTGGGGCGGGAGCCCGCGGGCGCGTCCTCCAGCACCCGCAGCGAGTCGATGCGCCGCAGCGTGTCGGTGAGCACGTATTCGCGCCACTGCGGCTGGCGCAGCACCTCGGGCGCGTGGTCCCTCTCGATCTGCGCCCGCGTGAACGTCTCCGCGAAGTGGACCAGCGTGGGGTAGAGCACGAGCGCGAGGGCGGCCCCGCCGCCGACCGCGGCCGCCGCGCGGGCCCCGTGCGGTGCGCGCACGAGCCAGCCGCGCCACCAGCCCGTCGTGCCGCCCGCGATGCCCGCCGCCAGCACGAGCGCGACGGCGGGGACGAGCGGCAGGTCGGGCCAGGAGGCCGGCCAGAGGCGCTCGACGGCAACCGCGAGGGCGGCCAGGGCCAGGAGCCGCACGCCGGTGGCCGTGCGCGAGGCGGGCAGCTTCCCCGCGCGCGCGAGCAGCGCGGCGGCGGCGCACAGGCCGGCACCGAGCAGCAGGAGCAGGCCCGCCTGCATCACGAAGCGGGGCAGGCTGCGCGGCCACAGCGGCACCACCTCCAGCTCCAGCGACGAGTTCGCGACCGCGTCGGCGAGCAGGGCGAGCACGCCGGCCACCACCGCCACCGCGACGGGGGCGAGGGCCGCGAAGCGGGCGTCGGACCAGGCCCGGTCACGGGCGGAGACCGCGTGCAGGCCGGCCGCGGCGGCCAGGGCGGCGCAGAACGCGGTCAGGAACAGGTCCAGGGGGCTGCGCAGCAGCGGCCCGAGCACCGTGGACGCGTACACGTCCGGGGAGACGAGGGGGGAGTCCTGCGCGGGGAGCGGCGTGCCCAGCGCGAGCAGGATCACGCGCAGGACGACCGCCGCCGCCACCCAGCGGACCGGAGGTGCGCCGCCCGCCCGGCGCGCCGCCCACAGGCCCAGCGTGGCCGCGAGGAGCAGCGCGAGCGCGCGATCGTACACGCCGCGGACCTCGCGGCGGACCTCGGGCAGCGACGGGGCGGTCACGCGCACCGCGGCCAGCGCCCCGCCGTCGGGCGC
>DATBIZ010000168.1:0-11344 GCA_036556645.1 Vicinamibacteria bacterium
GACCAGCGTGCGCCGGCCGCCGCGGTACCTGCCGACCGCGGACCTCGGCGCTCCCTGACTACTCCTTCCGGTCGAACCGGTACGGGCACCAGTAGGGCTTCGCGCCGATCACGTAGTCGAGGTGCCCGTGTTTGCTGTCGCGGAAGTCCTCGAGCCCTTCGCTGCCCAGCTCGCGCCCCAGGCCGCTGCGCCGCATGCCCCCGAACGGCCCGGCGTCGTTGTCGGTGAGCGGGTCGTTGACCCAGAACGTGCCGGCGCGGATGCGCTCCATGGCCTTGAACGCGTGCTCCAGGCTGTTCGTGTAGATGGAGGCGCCGAGCCCGTAGTCGCTGCGGTCGGCCAGCGCGATGGCCTCGTCGATGTCGCGGCAGCGCACGAGCGGCGCCACCGGGCCGAAGGTCTCCTCGCGCAGCAGCTCCATGTCCGGCGCGACCTCGACCAGGGCGGTCGGCTCGTAGTAGAAGCCCTTCGCGAAGCGGTCCGGCCGCTTGCCGCCGGCCAGCACCCTCGCCCCGCCCGACACCGCGGAGGCGACCTTCTTCTCGAGCTTCTCGCGCTGCCCGGCGCTGATCATCGGTCCCAGGTCCACGTCGGGCCCGAGAGGGTCGCCGATGCGCAGCGACCGGGCCACCGCGGCGAAGCGGTCCACGAACTCGTCGAAGACCGGCGCGACCACGTAGAACCGCTCCGCGGAGGTGCAGACCTGGCCCATGTTCAGGAAGCAGGCCCAGGCGGCGCCGCGGGCGGCCACGTCGAGGTCCACGCCCTCGTCCACGATCAGCGGGTCGTTGCCGCCCAGCTCGAGATGGCACTTCTTGAGCTGCTGCGCGCAGGCCACCGCCACCTTGCGCCCGGTCGCCTGGCTGCCCGTGAACGCGACGACCTCGACGCCGCGATGCTGCACGAGGGCCTCGCCGGCCTCCGCGCCGTAGCCGGTGAGGACGTTGACGACCCCCGGCGGCAGCTCGTCGAACGCGTGCATCAGCCGCAGCGTGGACAGCGGCGTCATCTCGCTGGGCTTGGCCACGACCGTGTTGCCGGCGGCCAGCGCCGGCCCCAGCTTCCACGAGAGCAGCAGCAGCGGGTAGTTCCAGGGGACGATCAGCCCCGCCACGCCGTAGGGCTCCTTGACCACGAAGTTGAACTGGTTCCGCGCGACCGGCGAGATCACGCGCCCGATCGCGTCGCGGCCGATCTCGGCGTAGTAGTCGAAGCAGGCGGCGACCCACTCGATCTCGTCGCGGTTCTCCGGCAGCGGCTTGCCGCCCTCCTTGGTCAGGAGCACGGCGAGGCCCTCGCGGTCCTCGCGGATCTTGCGGGCGACGTGGTGCAGCTTCTCCGCGCGCTCGATGCCCGGCGTGCGGCGCCACTCCGGGAACGCGCGCGCGGCCGCCGCCACCGCGCGGTCCACGTCGGCGGCCTCGGCGCGCGGCGCGGTGTCGATCGGCTCCTCGGTGGCCGGGTTGACGACCTCGAACACGCGGCCGCTCGACGCGTCGGACCACTCGCCCTGGATCCACATGCGGGCCATGGCCGGAGTCTAAGCTATGGTTTGACCGGGGGACGGGGAGGCAGGGCTTGGCGCGGAGATCCCTTCGTTGGGTGGCGTGGTTCGTGGTCGCAGGCGCGGTTGCCTGCGATTCGCCGGAGGGGCCGGATCCGGTCCCCGGCGGGCCCGGGTGGCGCGAGTCGCAGGCGGTTGCGATCCACGAGGCGGTCTACCGCTTCCAGTTCGAGGAGCACGCCGCCGGCGCGCAGCCCGGATCCATCACGTTCTGCCTCGCGCGCACCACGCCGGACGACGACCTGCCCTGGAGCGACCCGCCCGAGGCGCTGCTGCGCCGGTTCGCGGGGCACGTGCCGGTGGTGAAGAAGGCGTCGCTCTGCCGGCTCGACCTGCGCGGCGACACCGACCCCGCCACCGGCGGCCCGGCCATCATCTTCCGCGTGGCGCCGCCGCAGTGGCAGAGCGACACCGAGGTGCTGGTGGACGGCGGCTACCACTCCCACGGCCTCTCGGCCTCGGGCGAGACCTACCGCGTGCGCTACCAGTCGGGCGGCTGGGTGGTGGTGGAGGCGATCTGGCGCTGGATCTCCTGAGGCCACGGACGGCGGGCTATTTCATCTCCCGCGCGATCACGTCGAACACCTCGAGCATCCTCTCCACGTCCTTCTCGGTGTGGAGCGCCGACACCGTCCACTGCTCGTCGTAGCACTGCGCCTGGGGGATCACGCCGCGGTTCAGGTTCATGTGCCAGTAGCGCCAGAAGGCGTCGAAGTCCTGGTCCAGCCACTCCCGGTAGTTGGTGGGCGGGGTGCGGCGCCAGAACACGGTGCCGTTCACGCCCACGTTCACCGCGCACCAGGGATGGCCGTACTTGCGGATGATCGCGTTGTGGCCTTCGGCCAGCGCGTTGCCCAGGGCGGTCCCGCGCGGGAAGACCTCGGGAGTCAGCACCTGGTCGAGCGCGGCGATGCACGCGGTCGTGGCCAGCGGGTTCGAGGCGTAGGTGCCGGCGTGGAAGGACCGGAACCGGGCGATCTCGTCCATCACCTCGCGCCGTGAGCCGAACGCGCCGAGCGGCAGTCCTCCCCCGACCGCCTTGGCCAGGCATACGACGTCGGCCTTGACCCCGAAGTACTGCTGCGCGCCCCCCCAGGCCAGCTTGGCCGCGGTCTTGACCTCGTCGAAGACGAGCAGCGCCCCGAACTCGTCGCAGAGCGCGCGCACCTCCTGCAGGAACCCGTCGCGCGGCGCCATCACGCCCACGTTCATCATCACCGGCTCGAGGATCACCGCGGCCACCGTCCCGGCGTTCGCCTCCAGGAGGCGGCGCAGGGCGGCCGCGTCGTTCCACTGGGCGACCAGGGTGTTCTCCACGGAGAGCGCCGGGATGCCCTCGCCCACGATCACGCGGGTGGGCCGGTGCTCGTCGCCCGCCTTCTCGCGCGGGGGCTTGACGGAGACGAGGACGGCGTCGTGCCCGCCGTGGTACCCGCCTTCGAACTTCACGACCTTGTCCCGCTTCGTGTAGGCGCGGCACATGCGCAGCGCGTGCATGGTCGCTTCCGAGCCCGAGTTCGTGAAGCGCATCTGCTCGAGGGAGAAGCGCTCGCAGATCAGCTCCGCCGCCCGCACCTCCCGGTCGTGCGGCATCCCGTACAGCGTGCCCCTGGCGGCGGCGTCGGCGAGGGCCGACACCATCACCGGGTTGGCGTGGCCCACCATCAGCGCGCCGAAGCACATCGAGAAGTCGGTGTACTCGCGCCCGTCCACGTCCCACATGCGCGAGCCCTGGGCCCGCTCGATGTAGATCGGGTAGGGCTCGTACGTGCGGAAGTTGCTGGAGACGCCGAGCGGCAGCACCCTCTCCGCGCGGGTGTACATCTCGTGGCTCTTCTTCTTCTGCGCGTGGTACCGGTCGAGCTCCTGCGCGTGCGTGGTCATCTATGCCTCCCGGCGGGCGGGAAAGATATCATCGGGGGCGCCGGAAAGGTGCTAGTCGAGAGTTTGGCCCGCGGAGCGGAGCGTTTCCCTGCGCGGCGGACGCGGTTCATCCGCGGCCGCGCGATGAATGACGGAAGACGCGGAGCGGAGCGGGCCACATTCTGGAATGAAGAGGGCCTCATGCAGACGTACCAGATGTACATCGACGGCCAGTGGGTGGAGGCGGCCTCGGGCCGCACGTTCGAGGCGATGAACCCGGCCCTCGGCGAAGCCGCGGCGCGCGTGCCGGACGCCGACGCGTCCGACGTGGACCGCGCGGTGCGCGCCGCCCGGCGGGCCTTCGACGAGACCTGGCGCGACGTCACCGCCCAGGAGCGCGGCCGCGTGCTGTTCCGCCTGGCGGAGGCGGTGCGCAAGGACGCCAGGCGCCTGGCCGAGCTCGAGACGATCAACTCGGGCAAGCCCCTGGCCGAGTCCGAGTTCGACATCGCCGACGTGGCCACCTGCTTCGAGTACTACGGCGGGCTGGCCACCAAGCTGCACGGCGAGGTCCTCAACGTGCCGGACAACGCGCTCTCGCTGGCCGTGCGCGAGCCCATCGGGGTGGCCGGCCAGATCATCCCGTGGAACTACCCGCTGCTGATGGCGGCCTGGAAGATCGCGCCCGCCCTCTGCGCGGGCTGCACCAGCGTGATCAAGCCGGCGGAGCAGACCCCCCTCACGCTGCTCGAGCTGGCGCGCTCGTTCGAGGCCTGCGGCGTGCCCAAGGGCGTGGTCAACGTGATCACCGGGTTCGGCGAGCGTGCGGGCGCGCCGCTGGTCGCCCACCCCGGCGTGGACAAGATCGCCTTCACCGGCAGCGTCGAGGTCGGCAAGCAGATCATGCGGTCGGCCTCGGACACGCTGAAGAAGGTCAGCCTGGAGCTGGGCGGCAAGTCGCCCAACATCTTCTTCGCCGACGCCGACTTCGAGGCGGCGGTGGACGGCGCGCTCTTCGGCGTCTTCATCAACCAGGGCGAGGTCTGCTCGGCGGGCAGCCGCGTGCTGGTGCAGCGCCCCATCTACCGGAAGATGCTCGACGCGATGGTCGAGAAGGCCAAGGGGATCCGGCTGGGGTCCGGCCTGGATCCGGCCACGAAGATGGGCCCGGTCGTCTCCCAGGCGCAGATGGAGCGCGTCCAGCGCTACCAGGACATCGGCAGGCGCGAGGCCAAGGTGGCGCTGGGCGGAGGCCGGCCGGGCGACCCGGCGCTGCAGCGGGGCTACTTCGTGGAGCCGACGATCTTCTACGACGTGGACAACCACGCCACGATCGCGCGCGAGGAGATCTTCGGCCCCGTGATGTCGGTGATCCCGTTCGACGACGAGGCGGAGGCGCTGAAGCTGGCCAACGACACACCCTACGGCCTGGCCGCGGCGGTGTGGAGCCGCGACATCTTCAAGTGCCTGCGCATGGTCAAGCGCCTGCAGGCCGGGATCGTCTGGGTGAACCACATGCAGCCGACGTACGTGGAGGCGCCCTGGGGCGGGTACAAGATGTCCGGGATCGGCCGCGAGCTCGGTCCCTGGGGCGCCGAGGAGTACATGCAGGTCAAGCAGATCCACATCAACCTCAACGAAGCCCCGATCGGCTGGTATTGACGTGCCGCAGATCCGTCGGCGGGACTTCCTCAACGGCGTGGCCATGGCCGTGGGCGGCGCGTTCGCGCCGCCGCGCTGGCTGCTCGCGCTCGAAGACGACGCGCCGGAGAAGGCCGCCGGCTACTACCCGCCCGCGCTGACCGGCCTGCGCGGCAGCCACGAGGGGTCGTACGCGGCCGCGCACGAGGTCCGCGACGGGCGCTATCGCCACGACCCGCTGCCGGCGCCGGACGAGGAGTACGACCTGGTCGTGGTCGGGGCCGGCATCAGCGGCCTCACCGCCGCGTACCTGTTCCGGAAGCTGGCCGGCCCCGCCGCCCGCATCCTCGTCCTCGACAACCACGACGACTTCGGCGGCCACGCCAAGCGCAACGAGTTCCGCGAGGGCGGACGGCTGGTCCTCGGCTACGGAGGCACGTTCTCGATCGACAGCCCCGCGCCCTACAGCGAGGAGGCGCGCGCCCTGGTGGCGGAGCTGGGGGTGGACGTCGAGAGCTGGAGCCGGGTGCTCGACGCCCGCACCTACGACGGCCTCGAGCGCGGGACCTTCTTCGACCGGGAGACCTTCGGCGCCGACCGGCTGGTGCGCGGCGACGAGCCGTGGAACGACGCGGCCGCGCCGCTCTCCGCCGCGGCGCGCCGCGACCTCGTCCGGCTGCACGCGGAGAAGCGGGACGTCTATCCGGGCCTGACCTCGGGGCAGAAGAAGGACCGGCTCGCCCGCATCAGCTACGCCGACTACCTGACCGCCGTGCTCGGCCTCGACCGCGGCGTCCTGCCGCTGCTGCAGGCGCGCCCGCACAGCCTGTACGGCGTCGGCATCGACGCGGTGCCGGCGCAGGACGCGTGGGGCCTCGGGTATCCCGGCTTCGCGGGCCTGGCCCTGGACCCCGCCCCCGGCCGGGGCATGAACCACGACGCGATCCGCCACGAGGAGGCGGAGCGCTACTTCTTCCACTTCCCGGACGGCAACGCGACGCTGGCGCGCCTGCTGGTGCGGCGACTGGTGCCGGCGGCGATCCCCGCGGACCGCGCCGAGGACCTCGTGACCGCCCGCGCCGACTACGCCCGCCTCGACGAGCCGTCGTCGCCGTCGCGGGTCCGGCTCAACAGCACCGTGGTGCGGGTCCGGCCCGGCGGCGCGGAAGGCGCGGTGGACGTCGCCTACGTCCGCGGCGGCCGCCTGCGCGTCGCGCGCGGCGGCCGCTGCGTGCTCGCCTGCTGGAGCACGATCGTGCCGCACCTGATGCCGGAGCTGCCCGAGGCGCAGAGGGCCGCGCTGGCCTACGCGGTCAAGGTGCCCATCGTCTACACGAACGTGCTGCTGCGCCGGTGGACGGCCTTCCGGAAGCTCGGCGTGAACCGCGTGGACGCGCCCGGCGGCTACCACACCAGCTTCAACCTGGACCTGCCGGTCAGCGTGGGCGCCTACCGGCACTCGGCGCGGCCGGAGGAGCCGGTGGTCGTGCACATGGTGCGCACGCCGTGCCGGCCCGGCCTGCCCGCGCGCGAGCAGCACCGCGCGGGGCGGCTCGACCTGCTCACGGCCACCTTCGCCACCTTCGAGCGCGAGATCCGCGGCCAGCTCGGCCGCGCGCTCGGCGGCGGAGGCTTCGATCCCGCGCGCGACATCCGCGCGATCACCGTGAACCGCTGGCCGCACGGCTACGCCTACCAGTACAACTCGCTCTGGGACCGCTTCTGGCTCGAGGGCGGGGAGCCGCCCTGCGTGGTGGCGCGCCGGCCGCTGGGCCGGGTGGCGATCGCCAACGCCGACACCGCCGCCTACGCGTACACCGACGCGGCCATCGACCAGGCGTTCCGCGCGGTGCGCGAGGTGATGGCCTGAAAGACCGGCCGGCCCTCGCGCGCGTGCTGGGGCACGCGGACCTGCTCCTCTTCTCGGTCTGCGCGATCCTGACCATCGACACCCTGGCCTCGGCCGCCAGCATGGGCGTGAGCTGGTTCACGTGGTGGGCGCTCACCATGGTGGTCTTCTTCGTGCCGTACGGGCTGATCACCGCCGAGCTCGGCGCCGCCTGGCCGCAGGAGGGGGGCCTGTACATCTGGGTGCGGGAGGCGATGGGCGAGCGATGGGGGAGCATCGCCGCCTGGTTCTACTGGATCAACAACGCGTACTGGACGCCGTCCGTGTTCATGGTGTTCGCGGCCACCCTGCACAGCATCGCCCTGCGCGGCCGCGTGCCGGCCGCCGTGGACGAGGGGCCCGGCGCGACCTGGCTGCAGGCGGGCATCGCGATCGCCCTCACCTGGATCACGGTCGCCATCGGGGTGGTGCGCCTGCGCGTGTCGAAGTGGCTGCCCAACGCGGGCGCGCTGGTCAAGATCGCGCTGTTCGTCGGCCTCGGCCTGCTGGGCGTGGGCGCGCTGCTGCGCGGGCGGGCGCCCGCCAACGACTTCTCGCTCGCGCGGTTCGTGCCCGACTGGGGCGCCTCGCTGACCTTCCTGCCCGTGCTGCTCTACAACGCGCTCGGGTTCGAGCTGATGAGCTCGGCCGGCGAGGAGATGCGCGACCCGCGCCGCGACGTGCCGCGCGTGATCCTGCTCTCCGGGCTGTTGATCGCCGCGGTCTACACCCTGGGCGTGCTCGGCATCCTGCTCGCGGTGCCGCTGGGCGAGCTGAGCCTGGTGACCGGCACCTGGGACGCGCTGGTCGTGCTCGGGTCGCAGTGGGGGGCGGCCGGCCGCGCGCTGGTGCTCGCGCTCGGGATCGGGTTCCTCTACGCGTGCGTGGCCAACGTGGTGACCTGGAGCCTGGGCGTGAACCGCGTGGCCGCCGCCGCCGCCGCCGAAGGCGCGTTGCCCGCGTGGCTGGGCCGGCTCCATCCGCGGTACCAGACCCCGCACGTCGCGTTCGTGGCCATGGGCGTCGTGAGCACGGCGCTGCTGCTCGGCAACGCGCTGCTCTCCGCGCGCGCCGACAACGTGTTCTGGATGGTGTTCAAGCTCTCCGGCGTGTGCCTGCTCGTCTCCTACCTGCTGCTGTTCCCCGCGTTCGTGCTGCTGCGCGAGCGGAAGCCGCACCAGCCGCGGCCCTACGTGATGCCGGGCGGCCGGGCCGGGGCGTGGCTCGCCGCCGTCCTCTGCTTCGCCTTCGTCGCCGGCGCGACGCTGCTCTTCTTCCGGCCGGCGCCGACCGCCGCCGATCCCGCCAGCGCGGTGCGCGAGAGCTGGGTGCTGCTCGCGGAGACGCTGGTCACGGCCGCGGTGGGCCTCGCGCTGATGCCCCGCGCGGTGCGGCGCCAGCGCCAGGCGGCCTGAGCCCGCGGCCGGCGTCATCGCGGGGGGATCGCTCGGGCCGCCGGCCAGACTTCGGCTCCGATGGCCCTCGCGCTCCCCCCTGCACCCCCCTGCGCGAGCCGCGCCGCGCTGCGCGCGGCCCCGCTCGCTACCGGGCCACCGACTCCAGCGCGGCCACCGCCGCTCCGCGCGCGCCGGCCATGTCGAGGTCCGGCACCAGCGCGAAGCGGGCCACGCGCGCCTGCTCCTCGCGCAACGCGGTGTGCTGGCGGACGATGCCGAGGAACCACTCCCGGAACTCGGGCGCCGTCTCCACCACGCCGCCGCCCACGAAGTAGGCTCCGGGATCGGTGAAGTTCGCGGCGATCGTGAACAGCCGCCCGAGCGCGATGGCCTGCTGCTCGAAGATCCGGCGCGCCATGGGGTCGCCCTTCTCGCCGTAGCCGCGCACGAGCTTGCTCGCGCGGCCCAGCGGCTCCCGGGCGAGCTCGTGCCCCGGGAAGCGGGCGAGCCAGTAGGGCAGCAGGTTCTTCTCGATCCCGGTCAGCGAGGCCACGCTCTCCGCGTCGCCGCGGAAGCCGCAGTTGCACTGCGGGATCGGCTGGTCCTCGGCGAGCAGGCCCGGCATCGGGATGTGCACGTGTCCGAGCTCGCCCGCCATCCCGGCCGCGCCCTTCACGATGCGGCCGGACTCGATCACGCCCCCGCCGAGGCCGGTGCCCACGATCGCGGAGACCGAGGAGTGCCGGCCCGCCTGGGCCCCGAAGCACGAGTAGTGCGCGTAGAGCGCGGCCGCGTTGCCGTCGTTGTTGTAGACGACGGGCAGGCCGAGCCTGGCCTCCAGCGCGCCGCGGAAGTCGTACCCCCGCCAGCCGGCGTGCTGGAAGTTGGTGGAGCCGCGCGACGAGATCACGCCGTCCGCGCTGGCGGGGCCCGGCGTGTCGAGGCCGACCACGCGCACCTGGCCACGCGCGATGCCCGTGCGCGCGAGGATGCCCTCGAAGGCCTCGGCCAGCGCCTCCACCGCCACGCCCGGGCCCTCGAGCACGCGGCTCGGGGTCTCGACCATGCAGTCCACCAGGAAGCGGCCGGACGCGTCGAGCACCGTCGCGTTGTTCTTGTTGCCGCCGTTGTCGAGGCCGACCACGTACCACGGCTCTTCGTTCCGGAGTGCGCCGCGCTCCGCGGCGCGCGGCGGACGCTTGGGCATCATCGATCTCCTGTGGGGCGTGATTGTAGCTGGCTGGCCTACCCGAAACAGTAGACGCGGCCGTCCACCGAGCCGATCACCAGGCGTCCCGCGCCGACCGCCGGCGACGCGGTCAGGGCGCCGCCGGCGTTGAACTCCCACACCGACGTGCCGCGCGCGAGGTCGAGGGCGTAGAGGCGCCCGTCGCTGGAGCCCACGAACACCCTCTGGCCCACGACCGCGGGCGAGGACTCGACGCGCGCCTGCGTGGCGAAGGTCCAGAGGCCCTTGCCCGAGCGCGCGTCCACCGCGTGCACGCGCTTGTCGCGGCCCCCGAGCACGACCTTCCCGCCGGCGACCGCCGCCGACGAGTAGTAGGGGAACTGGCGCGCCGGGTCCTGGTAGCGCCAGGCGGTCTTCCGGGCGCGGAGGTCCACCGCGAGCACCTCGCTGTCGAAGGTGCCGTAATACGCGGAGCCGCCGACCAGCGCGGGCGACGCGCCGGTGTAGGCGCCCGAGGCGAGCTGGAACACCTCGCCGCCGTCCGCGATCCGCACGCCGCGGAACTGCTCGTCGCAGCCCGCCACGTAGGCGATCCCGTCGGCGACGGCCGGCGTCCCGTGCACGGGCCCCTCGGTCTTGTACTTCCAGAGCGGCTTGCCCGTGCGCGCCGCCACCGCGTGCAGGTGGCCGTCGTACGACCCGATCAGCACGCGGTCGCCGGCCACCACCGGCGAGGACTTGATCTCGCCCTCGGTGGCGTAGGTCCACGCGGCCTTGCCCGTCTGGGCGTCCACCGCGTGCAGCGTGCCCTTCAGGTCGCCGATGTAGACCAGCCCGCCCGCCACCGCCGGGGACGATTCGCCGACGCCGCCCGGAACCGCGTACGTCCAGCGGAGGCTGCCCCCGGCGAGGTCCAGCGCGAGCAGCGCGCCGGGCTGGCTGCCGACGTACACCGCGCCGCCGGCGATCGCTGCCGACGACTCGACGCTCTCGCCGGCCTCGTACGTCCACAGGAGCCGCGGCTTGTCCGGCAGCGTGGTGCGCGCGACGCCGGTGAGCGCGGGGTCGCCGCGGAACTGCGGCCAGTCGTCCGGAAGCGCGGCGGTCGCCCGGCCGGGGCCCGGCACGAGCACGGCGGCGAGCAACAGCACGGCCAGCGAGGGAACCGGACGAGGGCGCACGCGTGGACCTCCTCCCGCATTCTAGACGGCGAGGCCCCCGCGCCGGGGTTCAGGCCGGCAGCAGCGAGCGGATCGCGCCCAGGATCGCGTCGGGCGTCCCCGGCTTGGCGACCACGGCCGCGAACAGCGCCGGATGGTTGTCCACGACGGAGGGCCGCGCCGTCCACGCGATGATCGGGATGTGGCGGAGCCTCGGGTCGTCCTTGATCTGGCGGGCCGCGGACACGCCGTCCACGCCGGGCATGAACAGGTCCATCAGGATCACCGACGGCACGTGCGCGGCGGCCTGGCGCACCGCGTCGGAGCCGTTGGCGGCCTCGATCACCTGGAAACCGGACCAGCGCAGCACGTAGCCGAACAGCTCGCGCGCGTCGTCGATGTCGTCCACCACCAGCACCGTGTGCCGGACCACGGAATCGGGCGAGGTCGTCACGCCGGCCCGGTCTTTCGCGAGCCCTGGCGCGGCGCGCCGCGGGCGTCCACCAGCTCCGGCTCCGGCTCGACCTCCGGCTCTGCCTCCGGCAGCTCGACCGTCATGGTCGTGCCGAGGCCGAGGCCGGGGCTCGCGGCCTTCACGGTCCCGCCGTGCAGCTCGACGATGCGCTTGACGATGGCGAGCCC
>DATBIZ010000169.1:0-3343 GCA_036556645.1 Vicinamibacteria bacterium
GGCGCCACCTTGCCGGCCTGCGCCAGCACGTCACGCCACTTCCGCGAGCGGCCCAGGGCACGGTGCGGGGTCAGCGTCTCCAGCTCGCGGACCAGGGTCTGCATGCGCGCGCCGAGCCTCGCCGCGCGGTCGTGGGCGGCCGTCGCGCGGCGCGCCTCCTCGGCCATCTGCTGGTGGGTCAGGGCGAGCGCGACGTGTTCGGCCAGCCGCACGCCGAACTCCGCGTGCTCCTCGTGGAACATGTCGGGCTGCCGCGAGCTGAACTCGATCCCGCCGGCCAGCGCACCGTCGAGCCGCACCGGCACGCGCAGGGCCGAGCGCACCCCGAACTCGGTGTACACGCGCCGCCACTGGTCGTCGAGCGGGCGCGTGACGGAGAGCGGACGCGAGGGGTCGCGGTGCGGCACGAACTGGACGAGCACGCGGTCGTCGTCGAGGACGGTGTGGTCCCGCGCCAGGTAGTAGTCACAGTGCGAGAAGCGCCGCTCCTCCGGCGGCAGCGCGAACAGCACGTCGTCCGACGTGCCCCGCGGCCCGAACCGGGCGTGGATCCGCACCGCCTGCCGGTCCTCCGTGAGCAGGCCCAATATGAAGTAGTCGTGCGGGACGATCTCCTGCGCGATGCGGGAGATCTCCTCGAAGATCGCGCGCACGTCCAGGGTGCCGGTGAGGGCCACGGTCAGCCGCGCCAGCGCGTCGCGCCGCTTGGCGCGCTCGCGCCATTCCGCCGCGTGCCGCTCGTGCGCCAGGGCGAGGGCCACCAGCTCGGCGACCACCTCCAGCGCCCGCGCGTGCCCCTGCTGGAAGCACCCGGGCCGGCGGGACACCAGCACCAGCGATCCGACCGGGTGCTCGCCGCGCCCGAGCGGCAGCCACAGCACGGACCGGAACCCGCCGCGCAGCAGGTTGCGGTCCACGCGGAAGGCCCGGTCCAGCTCGCGCTCGGCGTCCTCCACCAGCGCCCCCTGCATCGGCCAGCCGGCGCCCTCGGGCCACAGACGCGGGGAGAAGTCGGGGCGGGTGAAGACCCTCTCCTCGAGCGCGCGCGCGCTCGGGTCGCCGGCGGTGGCATAGACCCGCACGCGCTCGCCCGGCTCGTAGCGGGAGACGCCCATGTCGTCGAACGGCACCACGGCCCGGCAGGCGTCGGCCACCCGGCCCCAGACGTCCTTCAGCTCGAGCGAGCCGGCGATGGCCCGCGCCACCGACGACAGCGC
Source organism: Vicinamibacteria bacterium (assembly GCA_036556645.1). Classification (GTDB taxonomy): domain Bacteria; phylum Acidobacteriota; class Vicinamibacteria; order Fen-336; family Fen-336; genus DATKEG01. Next base: position 1,218 of record DATBIZ010000169.1, read on the forward strand.
GGCCTGGAGGTCGTCCGGTCCGGGGGCCGTCGTGTCCGGCATTTGCCGGAATTGTAGTCCCGGCCGTCCGAGGCGCCGCTGGCGCGTTACCGCCAGGACTGGCGATGCACAGCCAGGCTCCACCCCGCGGCTCACCCGCGGCGCGCACGTCTCAGGCACCCGCAACTCGCGCGGGTGCGCGGGTTTGCGTGGCCAACCCCGCACGCCATCGGCGCTGGCACGCGCTGTGGACAGAGCGGCGGCCGAGTGGAGGGACGAGTGGTGATGCGGTCGAGTCCGTGGTCGAGCCTGATGCGTGGCCTCTCGGCGCTGGCGGTGACGGCGGCGCTCGGCGCCCCGGGGCGCGTCGCGGCCGAGGATGTGCTGACGATCGAAGACGCGGTGCGCCTGGCGCTGCAGAACAACGCCGCGCTCGGCCGCGCCGCCCGGCAGGTGGAGCGCGCCGAGCAGCAGGTGCTCGTCTCCCGCACCCGCCGCCTGCCGAACCTGGAGGTCGAGGCGATGGCGGGCACGACGCTGAACGCGCTGCGGGTGTCGTTCCCCACGGGCGCGTTCGGCAGCTTCCCCTCCACCGGCCCGATCCCCGCCACGGACACGGTGGTGGAAGCGCCGCGCTCGCTCTCGGGCAGCGTCACGGCCACGGTCGCCCAGCCGATCACGCAGCTCCACCGCATCGGCCTGAGCACGAAGATGAGCGAGCTCACGCGGGACCTCGAGCAGGAGAAGCTGCGCGAGCAGCGCGCGGCGCTGGTGGCCGAGGTCCGCCGCGCCTACTACGGCCTCCTGCAGCTCCAGAGCGTGCTGGCGGCCAAGGAGGAGCAGATCCAGGCCTTCCGCGAGCTGGACCGCATCGTCGGACAGCAGGTGGTGACCGAGGTCGCGCTCCGCGCGGACGGCCTCGAGGTGAAGGCGCGCCTGGCCGCCGAGGAGTACGACATGGCCGCCGTGCGCGGCGACCTCCAGACCTCGAGGGAGAAGCTGAACTGGCTGCTCGGCCGCGACCTGTCGCACGCGTTCGAGGTGGCGGCCGTGCCCGAGGCCGCGCTCGAGGAAGTGGTTCTCGACGCCGCCGTCGCGCGCGCCCTCGCGCGCCGTCCCGACCTCGCCCAGGCGCGCCTGGCCGTCGTGCAGGCCGAGACCGACCGCCGGTTGAAGAAGGCGGAGCGGATCCCGGACGTCAGCCTCGCGCTCACCTACTACTCGTTCGTGAACGTGGACCTGCTGCCGAAGAACCTGGCGCAGGTCGGGGTGCAGGTGAGGTGGGAGCCCTTCGACTGGGGACGCAAGAGCAAGGAGACGGCGGAGAAGACGATCCAGCTCGACCAGGCGCGGACCGCGGCGCGCGAGGCGCAGGACCGGGCGAGGCTCGAGGTGGCGCAGTCGTTCCGCAGGCTGCAGCAGGCGCGCCTGCTGATCCAGGCCGAGCGCCTCGGCCGCGAGGCGGCCCGCGAGAGGCTGCGCGTGCAGACCGTGCGGCATGGACAGTCGGTGGCGCTCATGAAGGACGTGCTGGAGGCGCAGGCCGGCATGAGCGCGGCACACGCCCGCTACGACCAGGCGCTGGCTGCCTTCTGGACGGCGAAGGCCGACTTCCAGAAGGCGATGGGGGAGGAGCTGTGACGATGACGAGTGGGATCGAGGCGAAGGTGGCGGTGGCGCTGCTCGTCGCCGCGGCGGCCGGCTGCGGCCGCACGCACGCGGCCAAGCCGCCCGCCCGCCCGGTGCGCGTGCAGGCAGTCCGCGGCGAGGCGGCCAGCGGAGGGCTGCGGTATTCGGCCACGATCCAGCCCTACGAGCAGGTCCCGCTGGCGTTCAAGGCCGGCGGCTACGTGCGCGAGCTGCGGCAGGTCGTGGGCCCCGACGGACGCCGGCGCCACCTGCAGCAGGGAGACGCCGTGACGCGCGGGACCGTGCTGGCGCGGCTGCAATCCTCCGACTACCAGGAGCGCGTGAACCAGGCGCGCGCGCAGCTCGCGGAGGCGGACGCCGGGTTGACCAGGGCCAGGGCGGACGCGGCCCGCGCGGAGGCGCTCTACGCGGCCCAGGCCCTCACCCGGCCCGACTACGACGGGGCGATCGCCGCGCTGGCCTCCAGCACGGCCCGGGTCGAGGGCGCGCGGGCGCAG
>DATBIZ010000170.1:0-1827 GCA_036556645.1 Vicinamibacteria bacterium
GTCTCGCACGAGCTGCGCACGCCGCTGCAGGCGATCCTGGGCTGGTCGCGGCTGCTGCTGGAATCGCCGCTCGGGCCCGAGGACGTGCGGCGCGGCCTCGGCAGCATCGAGCGCAACGCGCGCGCCCAGGCCCGGCTGGTCGAGCAGATCCTCGACGCGTCGAAGCTGGTCACGGGCGGCATGCAGCTCCGCTGGCAGACCGCGGACCTGGCCGCCATCGCCCGCCGCGTGCTCGAGGGCCTGGCCGTGACCGCGGAGGCGAAGCGGATCGCCCTCGACGCGCGCCTGCCCGCCCGTCCCGCCCTGGTGCGCGGCGACCCCGAGCGGCTGCAGCAGGTGCTCTTCAACCTGGCCGGCAACGGGCTCAAGTTCACGCCCGCCGGCGGCACGGTCACGGTCACCCTCGGGACCCATGGCGACCAGCACGTGCTGCGGGTCGCCGACACCGGCCAGGGCATCCCGCCGGAGTTCCTGCCGCACGTCTTCTCGCGCTTCCGGCAGGCCGACAGCTCGACCACGCGCACCCACGGCGGGGTCGGCCTCGGCCTCGCCGTCTCGCGGCACCTCGCCGAGCTGCACGGCGGATCGTTGCAGGCGGAGAGCGCGGGCCCCGACCGGGGCGCCACCTTCACGCTGCGCCTGCCGCGCGTGGAGGCGGCGGCGGCCGCGGAGGCGCCCGCGCCGCCGGCCGCGCGCCGCACGGGGGCCGCGCGGCCGCGCCTGGACGGGTTGCGCGTGCTGGTGGTGGACGACGAGCCGGACGCGCGCGACCTGCTCCACACGGTGCTGAGCCGCCAGGGCGCGGCGGTGACCGGCGCCGCCTCCGCGGCCGAGGCCTTCGCGCAGCTCACCGCGCAGCCTCCCGACGTGCTGGTCAGCGACATCGGCATGCCCGGCGAGGACGGGTTCGGCCTGCTCGCGCGCGTGCGCCGCCTCGACGCCGCGCACGGCGGCCAGGTGCCGGCGGTGGCGCTGACCGCGTATACGCAGGAGGAGGACCGGCAGCGCGCGCTGGCCGCCGGGTTCGACGTCCACGTGCCGAAGCCGGTGGACCCGGACCAGCTGGTGGCGGTGGTGGCGGACGTGGCCGGCCGTTAGCGCCGCTTGCGGTCCCTGATCGTCGGCACAGCGGGCCACATCGATCACGGCAAGAGCGCGCTGGTGCGCGCGTTGACCGGCACCGACCCCGACCGCCTCAAGGAGGAGAAGGAGCGGGGGATCACCATCGACCTCGGCTTCGCGCACGCCGACCTCGGCGAGGGCCGGGTCGTGTCCTTCGTCGACGTGCCCGGCCACGAGCGGTTCGTGCGCAACATGCTGGCCGGCGCCCACGGAATCGACGCGGTGGCGCTGGTGGTGGCGGCCGACGAGTCGGTGATGCCGCAGACGCGCGAGCACTTCCACATCTGCCGGCTGCTCGGGATCACGGCCGGGGTGGTGGCGCTGACCAAGTGCGACGTGGCCGACGCGGAGAGCCAGGCCATCGCCGAGATGGAGGCGCGCGAGCTGGTGGCCGGGTCCTTCCTGGAGGGCGCGCCCGTGCTGCGCGTGTCGGCGCGCACGGGGCAGGGCCTCGAAGCGATGCGGGCGGCGCTGCGCGCGGCGTGCGCGCGGGCGCCCGCGCGCGCCGCGCAGGGCCTGCTGCGCCTGCCGGTGGACCGCGCGTTCACCCTGCGCGGCTTCGGCACCGTGGTGACCGGTACGGTGGTCGCGGGCACGCTGGCCGCCGGCGAGGAGGTCGCGCTGATGCCGGCGGACCGGCGGGCACGCGTGCGCGGGCTGCAGGTGCACGGCGCGGCGGTCGCCCGCGTGGAGGCGGGCAACCGC
>DATBIZ010000171.1:0-2819 GCA_036556645.1 Vicinamibacteria bacterium
CGCGGGCCTGGGCGTGATCGCGCTGGTGCTCGCCGACAACGTGCCGATCATGGACGGCTCGATCACGCCGCTGGTGCCGGTGCTGCGCGACAACACCTGGCTCACCCTGCACGTGCTCACCATCACCCTCGGCTACGCCGCGTTCCTGCTCGCCCTCGGCCTCGGCCACGTGAACCTGGGCCTCTCCCTCCTGGCGCCCGGTCGCGCCGCCCTGCTGAAGACGCTGTCGCAGTTCCTCTACCGCTCGCTGCAGGTGGGCACCCTGTTCCTCGCGGTGGGGACGCTGCTCGGAGGCGTGTGGGCCTCGTACTCGTGGGGACGCTTCTGGGGCTGGGACCCGAAGGAAACCTGGGCGCTGATCGCGCTGCTGGGCTACGTCGCGCTGCTGCACGGGCGCCTGCTCGGCTGGGTGAAGGACTTCGGCCTGGCCGTGGGCTCGATCCTCGGCTTCATGCTGGTCCTGATGGCCTGGTACGGCGTGAACTTCGTGCTGGGCACCGGCCTGCACTCCTACGGCTTCGGCGTCGGCGGCTACGGCTACGTCGGGGCCTACCTGGCCGCCGAGGCCGCCTTCCTCGGCTACGCGGTGTGGCGCCAGGGCGGCCGCGCGCCGGAGGCGGCGCCCACCACGGCGTCCGCGCGCCTCGCGTGAGCGACACGTCCGGGCCGGTCGCGGTCGTGGGCGGCGGGATCGCCGGGCTGGCCGCCGCGTACGAGCTGTTCCAGCGCCGCGTGCCGTTCGTGCTCCTCGAGGGGGGCGAGCGCTGGGGCGGCGTGATCCGCAGCGAGCGCGTGGACGGGTTCCTGCTCGAGGGAGGACCCGACACCCTGCTGGCGCAGAAGCCGGCCGCTCTCGGGCTGGCCCGCGAGCTGGGCCTGGGCGACCGGCTCACCGCCGTCAACATGCAGCAGCGCACGTTGTACGTGCTCCACCGCGGGAAGCTGCACCCGCTGCCGGACGGCATGGTGCTGGGCGTGCCCACCCGCGTGGCGCCGCTGGTCCGCACGCGCCTGTTCAGCTGGCCGGGCAAGCTGCGCATGGCCGGCGACCTCGTGATCCCGCGCGGCCACGCCAAGGACGAGTCCATCGCCTCGTTCTTCCGCCGGCGGCTGGGGCAGGAGGCCCTGGAGCGGCTGGGCGCGCCGTTCCTGGCCGGCATCCACGCCGGCGACGCGGAGACGCTGTCGCTGCCCGCGAACTTCCCGGCCCTCACCGCGCTCGAAGCGCGGCACCGCAGCCTGATCCGTGGCCTGCTCTCCTCGCGGCCGCGGACGGCGGGCCCGCCGCCGCCGATGTTCTATTCGCTGGCCGGCGGGCTGGGCGAGCTGGTGGACGCCCTGGTGGCGTGGCTGCCCGTCCATGCCCTGCGGCTGCGCTGGCCGGCCCGGGAGCTGCGGCGGAGCGGCGAGGACTACGTCCTCACCACCGACGGCGACGACGAGGTACGGGCGCGTGCGGTCGTGCTCGCGGTGCCGCCCTCGCGCGCGGCGGACCTGGTCGCCGGCGTGGACGCGCACATCGCGAGCGCCCTGGCCGGCGTCCGCTTCGCCACCACCGCCGCCGTGTACCTGGGCTACCGCCGCGACGATGTGGCCCACCCGCTCGACGGCCACGGCCTGATCGTGCCGGAGGGGGAGAACCTCCACACCGCCGCCTGCTCCTTCTTCTCGACGAAGTTCCCCGGCCGCGCCCCCGAGGGCCACGTGCTGCTGCGCGGCTTCCTGGGCGGCGTGCGCCATCCGGAATCGGCGTGCGGCCCCGACGACGACCTGGTCGCCCGCGTCCACAACGAGATGGCGCCCGTCCTGGGCCTGCACGGCGCGCCGGTGCTGGCGCGCGTGTACCGCTGGCCCTCGGCGACGCCGCAGATCGAGGTCGGGCACCGCGAGCGGATGGCGGCGCTGGACCGGCGCCTGCGCGCGCACCCGGGGCTCGTCCTCACCGGCAGCGGCCTGCACGGGACCGGGATCCCGGACTGCGTGGCCGACGCGCGGACCGTCGCGGCCAGGGTCGCCTGAGCGCGGGTCCCTTCGTGAGCGGCGCCCCGACCACGCCGGCGATGACGGCGCTCAACCGGTTCCTGCCGGCATTCGACATCCGCGAGCGGCACCGCGTGCGGGTGCGCGCGCCGGTCGAGGCCACCTACGCGGCCGCCGTGGCCCTCGACCTCGGCCGGTCGCGGATGGTGCGCGCGATCTTCCGCGCCCGCGCGCTGGCGATGCGAGCCAAGGGCGACCCGGCGCTTCCCGCGGGGACGCTGCTCGACGTGACGCAGGGGATGGGATGGCGCGTGCTGGCCGAGCGGCCGGGCCGCGAGATCGTGCTCGGGGCGGTCACGCGCCCCTGGGACGCGGACGTGCGCTTCCGCGGGCTGCCCCCCGACGAGTTCACCGCGTTCGCGGAGCCCGGCTACGTGAAGATCGCCTGGGCGCTCGCCGCCGACCCGCTGCTGCGCGGTGATTCGCTGGCCGCGACGGAGACGCGCGCGCACGCCACCGATGCCGCCGCCCGGCGCCGTTTCCGCCGATACTGGCTGCTGGCGAAGCCCGGCATCGTGCTCATCCGGCACCTCGCCCTTCGGCTCGTGCGCGCGGATGCGGAGCGGCGTGCCAGACCCTGACCTCGACGCGACGCCTCCCGTGGTCGCCCGCTACCTCCGCCGGGCGCTCGGCGACGACCACCGCGCGGTCCGCGTGGCGCGGCTGCGCCAGGCGGGCGTGCTCCGCACCAGCCCGCGCAGCGCTCGCTGGCTCTCCTTCACCGCCGAGCAGGCGGTCACGCCGCCGGCGGTCGCGTTCACCTGGAACGCGCGGGTCCG
>DATBIZ010000172.1:0-6432 GCA_036556645.1 Vicinamibacteria bacterium
CGGTGCACGTCGCCGGATCCGCAAGTGCAGCAGATCATCAACTCCGCCCTTCTCGGCGGCGGGGACCGCGGATCGTTGCCTGTCGGCGGCCGCGCGTCGGCAGGAACGCTGACCCTGGAGGTCGCGACGCTCACGTTCAACGGGAGCTACACGCGCACGGCGCTGGAGGCGACCGCGACGTTCCCGATCGAGGGATCGTCGCCCGTCACGTACCGGCTGCGGCTCACCCGGCAGTAGCGGACGGCGCCGCGGCGCGCGCGCATCAGCGGAGGTCTAGTCCAGCCGCACGTATTCGTGCTCGAACGGCAGCCCCTTGATCCCGCGCGGCGGCCTGGCGATCCAGTGCGCGATCTGCCCGGGCTCGCGCACCGGCTTCTGCAGGGCCGCCACGTACGCGCGGTCGGCGTCGCTCGGCAGCCACTCGCCGCGCCGGCGGTCCCAGTCCTCGCGGCTCACCGGCCGTCCCTCCGGGTCGAACGGCAGGCCGGCATAGAGGCCGATGTGCCGGTAGAAGCGCTTGCTGGGCAGCCGGAACCGGAAGGACAGCCCCGCCTCCGCCAGGCGCTTGTTCCAGCGGTCCACGCCGCGCTGGCAGTCGTCCACGTAGGCGTCGCGGAGCACCTCGTTCATCGCGGTGCGCAGCGCGACGTCCTCCTCGACCACGCGCCCGTCCTTCGGCACCGCCATCCGGTACGACTGGTCGAGCGCGAGATGGTCGTCGAAGGTCTCTTCCTTGTAGCGGCCCTTCAGCCCCGCCGCGAAGAAGGAGGCGGCGTTCGAGGAGATCTCGCCGCCGAAGAGGTCCAGCGACAGCGCGACCCACAGGTTCAGATAGCGCTGGATCATGTCGAGCGGGATGCCGCCCTGCGCCCGCGCGTCCTCGTTGCCGTCCTGCTTCATCAGCTCCGCCGTGCGCTGCACGATGCGCTCGACCCCGGTCTCGCCCACGAACATGTGGTGCGCTTCCTCGGTCAGCATGAAGCGCGTGGTGCGCGAGAGCGGGTCGAAGCCGCTCTCCGCCAGGGCCAGGAGCTGGTACTTGCCGTCGCGGTCCGTGAACATCGTGAACATGAAGAAGTCGAGCCAGTTGTCGATCGGCTGGTTGAAGGCGCCCAGGATGCGCGGCTTGTCGCCATCGCCGCTGCGCCGCTCCAGCAGCGCCTCCGCCTCCTCGCGGCCGTCGCGGCCGAACTGGCTGTGCAGCAGGTACACCATGGCCCAGAGGTGGCGGCCCTCCTCCACGTTCACCTGGAACAGGTTGCGCATGTCGTAGAGGCTCGGCGCGGTCTGTCCGAGCAGCCGCTGCTGCTCGACGCTGGCCGGCTCGGTGTCGCCCTGGGTGACGATCAGCCGGCGCAGCGTGTTGCGATGCTCGCCGGGCACCACCGGCCAGGCCGGCTGGCCGTAGCTGTCGCCGAAGCCGATCTTGCGGTCCGACACCGGGTCGGCGAGGAAGATCCCCCACCGGTAGTCCGGCATCTTCACGTAGTCGAAGTGCGCCCAGCCCTCCGCGTCCACGCTGATCGCGGTGCGCAGCCACACGTCGGCGCCCTGGAACCCGGCCGGCCCCATGTCCATCCACCACTGCATGTAGTTCGGCTGCCACTGCTCGAGCGCCCGCAGCAGCCGCTTGTCGTGCTGGAGATCGACGTTGTTGGGGATCTTCGCGTGCACGTCAACCGTGGACATGGTTACCCTCTCGGCCTGCAAAGGCGCGCATCGTCATGTACGCGTCCAGTTGAACTTCGGGCGCTCCGGGCGGCCGTACAGCGTCAGCGCGCCCTTCTCGCCCACCGCGTTCGGGCGCTGGAAGATCCAGTTCTGCCAGGCGGAGAGGCGGCCGAAGATCTTCGTCTCCATCGTCTCCGGGCCGGCGAACCGCAAGTTCGCCTCCATCCCGGTCAGCGCGTCCGGGGAGAGGCTCGCCCGCTCCTCGACCGCGAGCCGGACCTCGTCCTCCCAGTCGATCTCGTCGGGGGCGAACGTGACCAGGCCGGCCTCGAGCGCCGCCTCCGCGTCGAGCGGCTCGTTCCAGGGCAGCGCGTCCAGCGTGTCGGGCCGGCCGAGGAAACGCGTCTGCAGCCGCGTGAGGCCGTTGGCCATGGGCAGGCCCTCGCGGTTGAGCGCGGACAGCGCGACGCGCGGCCCCTCTTCGGCGGAGAGCATGTACGTGCGGTCGGCGGCCAGCGCCAGCTCGAACAGGGAGCCTGCGAACGCGGAGCCCTCGTCCACCACGGCCAGCAGCGTGCGGGCGGTCACGTCGAGCCGCTTCAGCACGCGCTTGACGTGATGCCGTACCTCGCCCGCGAACCAGTCCGTCGCCTGCGCGGCCACCAGCGCGCGGTCGGCGGCCAGCACGCGGCCGAGGTCGCCGCGCGTGCGCAGGACGACGACCCCGACCTCGGGCCGGTTGAAGCGGAGGTCGAGCAGCACGTCGTCGAGCTCGCGGAACGCGCGCAGGGCCCAGAGGTCGCTGCCGCGGGCGCGCAGGCCGGCCGCGTCCTCCGGCTCGCCCGCCTCGGGCCCCCGCACGGTCACGGTGGCGACGCGCGCCGCCGCGTCCACCTCCAGCGTGACGTGACGGTGCTCGACGCCCTTCTCCGAGTAGCGGCCTTCCAGCGCGCGCAGCTCCACCCCCGGGCCGGTGCGTGCCGGCGCGCTCTCCGCGAGCGCGCGCGCCTTCTCGGGCACGCGGGCGGCGAAACGCGAGAGCGGCACCGTCTCGTCCACCAGGCCCCATTGCACCGCGCGCTTGCCCTTCACCCCCTCGCCGAGGCTCGAGAACACGTCGGCCAGGTCACGGCGGACCCTCCGCTTGTCCACCACCCGCGTCAGGCCGCCGGTGCCGGGCAGCACGCCCAGCAGCGACACCTCGGGCAGGCTGACCGCGGAGGACGCGTCGTCCACCAGCAGGATCTCGTCGCAGGCGAGCGCGAGCTCGTAGCCGCCGCCCGCGCAGGCGCCGTTGACCGCGGCCAGCGAGCGCAGCCCGGAGTTCTGCGACGCGTCCTCGATGGCCAGGCGCGTCTCGTTGGTGTACTTGCAGAAGTTGACCTTGAAGGCGTGGGTGGACGAGCCCAGCATGTAGATGTTCGCCCCCGAGCAGAACACGCGGTCCTTGCCGCTGGTGACGACCAGCGCGCGGACCTCGGGGTGCTCGAAGCGCAGGCGCTGCACGGCGTCCGCCAGCTCGAGGTCCACGCCGAGGTCGTAGCTGTTGAGCTTGAGGGGGTTCCCGGGCCGCAGCGGCCGGTCCTCCTGCACGTCCATGACCAGCCGGGCCACCGGCGGCTCGATCTCCAGCTTCCAGTGCACGTAGCGCGAAGGGTGGGTCTCGAAGCGGATGGGCGCAGTGGCCGTAGGGGCGGAGTCCGGGTGCTGCATGAATCGAATGTACCGGGGGGTCGTCGCCGCTGTCAAGCACTATAGTTCGTGACTTGTGTGACGAGATAGCACTATAATTCCCGAGGCGATGAGCACCGAGCCCCTCCTCGCACGGCTGGGCGCCCGGGTCCGCGAGCTGCGCGGGCGCCGTGGCTTGACGCTGCAGCAGCTCGCCGCCCTGTCCGCCTTGTCTCCGCGCTTCCTGGGGCAGGTCGAGTCGGGCCGCGGCAACATCTCCGTGCGCAACCTGGGCGGCCTGGCCAGGGCGCTCGGCACGACGGCCGCCGACCTGCTGCGGACCGACGAGCGCGCCGACCGGGCCACGATCGCGCTCCTGGGCCTGCGCGGCGCCGGCAAGACGACGATCGGCCGGCGGCTCGCGCGGCGGCTCGGCCGGCCGTTCGTCGAGCTGGACCGGCGCATCGAGCAGGCGGCCGGGCTCTCGCTGGGCGAGATCTTCGCGCTGCACGGGGAGGCCTACTACCGCCGCCTCGAGAGGGAGACGCTGGAGCGCGTGCTGGCGGAGGCGCGGGGGGCGCCGATCGTGCTCGCCGCGGGCGGCGGCCTGCCCGCGTCGCCGGAGGCCTGGCACCTGCTGCGCTCGCGCGCGCTGACGGTCTGGCTGCGCGCCCGGCCCGAGGACCACTGGAACCGCGTGATGCGGCAGGGCGACCGGCGGCCGATGGCCGATCATCCCGAGGCGATGGCGGAGCTGCGCCGGCTCCTCGTGCAGCGCGAGCCGGTCTACGCGCAGGCGCACCACGCGGTGGACACGTCGCGCCTGCGCGTGCCCGCGGTCGAGCGCGCGGTGCTGGCGCTGCTGCCGCCGGGGGTCAGAGCAGCCGGACCGAGTGGCTCTTGACCGCGAGCCACACCGCGGCGCCCGTGGCGAGGCCGAGGGCGGCCACCGCCGAGGGCGTGACGCGCACCAGCCACGGCGTGCCCCCGTCGAGCGCGGCGCAGCGCAGCGTGAGGTCGTCCCCGGTGCGCACGAGCGCCACGATCCGGCACTCGTAGACGTTCCGCGCGGACAGGCCGGCCGGGCGCGCGGTGGCCACGAGCACGTCCTCGGCCCGCACGCTGACCGTCACGGGCGAGCCGAGGGCCCGGTCGCGCCCGGCCGCGGCGGCGATCTCCCCGCCTTCGCGCAGGGCGACGCGGGTGATGCCGCCCGTCTCGTCGTGGGCGCTCACCGTCCCCACCCTGAGGTTCTCGAGGCCGGCTTCGGCCTCCCGCCGGAACCCGGCGGTGGCGAGCAGGTCGAGCGGCACGCCCTGGGCTTCCACCCGCCCGTCGCGCAGCAGCAACAGGTGCGACGCGACGGCCAGCGCCTCGCCGGCGTTGTGCGTGACGTAGAGGACCGGCACGCGCCACTCGTCGCGCACCCGCAGGAGGTAGGGCAGGACGCGCTCGCGCAGGGTCACGTCGAGCGCGGCCAGCGGCTCGTCGAGCAGCAGCAACCGCGGGTCGCTCGCCAGCGCCCGCGCGAGCGCCACGCGCTGCTTCTCCCCGCCGGAGAGCGAGGCGGGGTGCCGGCCGAGCAGCGGAGCGATGCCGAGCGTCTGCACGGCCGCTTCCACCCGGGCGAGGTCACCACGGGCGCCGAACCGGACGTTCTCCTCCGCGCTCAGGTGCGGGAAGAGCCCGGCGTCCTGCGGCACGTAGCCGACGCGCCGGCGCTCCGGCGCCAGCGCCACGCCGGCGCCGGAGTCCAGGTAGACGGCCGCGCCCACGACCAGGCGGCCACGCGCGCCGCGCCGCAGCCCGGCCACCGCCTCGAGCAACGACGTCTTTCCCGCGCCGGAGGGGCCCATCACCGCGGTCACGCCGTCGGGCAGCGTGGCCTGCACGGCGAGCCGGCCCCCGGCCAGCGGCAGGTCGAGCGCGACCTCGACCGCGGCCGTCAAACGGACAGCCGCCGGGTGCGCCGGCGCTCGAGCCATCCCGCCGCCCACAGCGTGGCGAACGCGAGCGCCACGGTCACCCCCGCCAGCGCCGTCGCCCGCTCGTCGCGCCCGATCTGGTGGTGGTGGAAGATCGCGAGCGCCAGCGTCTGCGTGCGCCCGGGGATGTTGCCGGCCACGATCACCGTCGCGCCGAACTCGCCGAGCGCGCGCGCGAACGCGAGCACGGCCCCGGCCAACACGCCCCGCCAGGCCAGCGGCAGGGTGACGCGGAGGAAGGCGGCGGCGGGGCCGTGGCCGAGCGTCCGCGCGATGCCCACCAGGCGGGGGTCCACCTCCGCGAACGCCGTGGCCACCGCGCGCACCAGCAGCGGGAAGGAGATCACGCAGGTCGCGAGCACGACGCCGCGCCAGGTGAAGACGACCTCGAGCCCGTGCGCGGCCAGCCACCGGCCGAGCGGCGCGCGGCCCCCGAACATGTCGAGCAGGGCGATGCCCACCGCGGTGGGCGGGAGGACGAGGGGCAGCGACAGCAGGGTCTCCAGCGCGCTCCGGCCCGGCCCGCGGTAGCGCGCCAGGAGCAGGCCCAGGAGCAGCCCGGGCGGCAGGATCAACAGCGTCGAGAGCGCCGCCACCCGCAGCGTGAACGCGACGACGCCGAGGTCCTCGGCGAGCACGTCAGCGCCCGGCCAGCGGCACGAAGCCGTGCCTCTGGAAGACCGCGCGCGCCGGCGGCGACGCGAGGTGGCGGAGGAACGCGCGCGCCACCTCCGGGTGTCGCGACCCGGCGAGCGGAGCGGCCACGTACACGATCGGGGGCGCCTGTTCCCGTGGGACCTCGAACGCGACCCTCACCCGCCGCGACGTCGCCGCGTCCGTGCGATAGACGACCGCCGCGTCCGCGTTCTCCGATTCGACGGCGGCCAGCGCCGCCCGGACGTTGAGGGACGGGACGACGCGTCCGCGGAGCGCATCCCACAGGCCGGCGGACGCGAGCCAGCGGCGCGCGTAGACGCCGGCGGGCACGGCCTCGGGGACGGCCAGCGCGAGGCGCTTCAGGGCCAGGAGGTCGCGCGGGCCGCGCGGGGGCGCGGGCGCTCCGATGGGGACCACGACCACCAGGACGTTCGTGAGCAGGTCGATC
>DATBIZ010000173.1:0-6402 GCA_036556645.1 Vicinamibacteria bacterium
CCCTCGCCCGTGCGCTCGCCGGGATCGGCGTGGCCGCCCGGCTGCAGCCAGCGGCGCAGCTTGCGGTGGTGGAGCAGCAGCACGCGGGAGCCGTCCGCCGCGATCACGAACGCGCTCCCGGTCAGGTGCGCGCGGGGGTTCGCGCGGTCGAACGGATCGGGCGCCTCGCCGACGAAGCGGACGATGCGCGCCAGGTCCGCCGACTCCCGCTCGTCCGCCGGCGCATGCCGCCGCAGCGCCGCCCGCAGGTCCATGGAGGCGATTGTAGACGGCTACTCGCCCGCGGCGCGGGAATGGAAGCCGGCGCCGTGGCGGGCGAGGCCCTCGCCGCACTCCTCGGCCGGCGCCGCGGGGCCGAAGAGGTGGCCCTGCATCAGGTCGCACCCGTGCGCGCGCAGGAACGTGAGCTGCTCCTCGGTGTCCACGCCCTCGGCCACCACCTTGAGCTTCAGCGTGTGCGCCATGGCGATCACCGCGGTGACGATCGCGGCGTCGTCGGGGTCCGTGGTGATGTCGCGGATGAACGAGCGGTCCACCTTGATCGCGTCGATGGGCAGGCGCTTCAGCGTCCCCAGCGAGGAGTAGCCGATGCCGAAGTCGTCGATCGAGATCTTCACCCCGAGGGCCTTGAGCTCGGCGAACGTGCGCGCGGCCGCCTCGGTGTTCTGCATCGCGTTGGTCTCGGTGATCTCCAGCTCCAGGCAGTGCGGCGGCAGGCCGGTCTCGCGCAGGGCGCGGCGGACGTGTTCGCCCAGCTCGGCCTGCTGGAACTGGCGCGCGGACAGGTTCACCGCCACCCGCAGCTCGCGCAGGTCCTGCGCGTGCCAGGCCCGCGCCTGGGCGCAGGCGGTGCGCAGCACCCAGGGGCCGATGGTGAGGATCAGCCCGGTGCTCTCGGCGATGGCCAGGAAGTCCGACGGCCAGAGCAGGCCCTTGTCCGGGTGCCGCCAGCGCAGGAGCGCCTCCACCCCGTGCAGCTTGCCGCTGCCGATCTCCACCAGCGGCTGGTAGTGGAGCACCAGCTCGTCGTTGGCCAGCGCGCGGCGCAGCGCGCTCTCGAGCGCGAGGCGCTCGCCGGCGCGCTCGTTCATCGGCGGCGCGTAGAGGCGGTGGCTGTCGCGGCCCTGCTCCTTGGCCCGGTACATCGCCGCGTCCGCGTTGCGCACCAGCGTGTCCGCGTCCTCGCCGTCCTCCGGGTAGAGGCTGATGCCCATGCTCGCGGTGACGAACAGCTCGCGGCCCTCGAGCCGGAAGGGCTCGCGCAGGGTGTCCAGCACCTTGCCCGCCACGCGCTCGGACTCGGCCGGCCCCTGCACGCCCGGGAGCAGCAGCGTGAACTCGTCGCCTCCGAGGCGGGCCACCGTGTCGCCCGCGCGCAGCACGCCGGTGAGCCGTCCCGCCACCTGCTGCAGCAGGAGGTCGCCCAGGCTGTGGCCGAGCGAGTCGTTGATGACCTTGAAGTGGTCGAGGTCCAGGAACAGGACCGCGAGGCGGCCGCCCTGCCGCTGGGCCTGGTTCACCGCGAGGGCGAGGCGGTCGGTGAAGACGAGCCGGTTCGGCAGCGAGGTCAACGTATCGTGGTAGGCGAGGTCCTTGATCTTCTCCTCCGCCATGCGGACCTCGGCCAGCGCCTCGTGCAGCGAGAGGTTGGCGCCCTGCATCTCGGCCAGGGCCTCGGTCAGGCGCCGGCTGAACTGCCAGAGCAGCAGGAGGGACAGTCCCAGCGCCGACGCCACCGTGGCCACCCGGTAGGTGCTGACGAGCCAGCCGGACGGGCCGGGCGCGTCCGGCATCCACTCCGCGACCAGGGCGACGACCACGCCGGCGATCCACGAGGCGGGCATGAACCGGCGGAGCGCCCGCTGCGGCCCGAACGTGAGCGCCACCATCACCGCGAGCAGCGGGATCACGACCAGCGTCGGCAGCAGCCCGGGCCGCACGAACACCCCGGCCACGCCGACGGCGAGCATCCCGCCGCACGTGATCGTCACCGCGGCCTCGAGCCGCCGCCGCCGCGCCTTCCAGCGCGCGAGCGCGGTGAGGCCCGCGTAGGCGACGGTGAGGGAAGCGCCCGCGACGCCCGCGCCCGTGGGATGCAGCGCGAACATCGCGGCCTGGATCGCCGCGAAGCCCAGCGTGAGCGGGAGCAGCCAGCCCAGGAACTGCTCGAAGCGCTCGAGCTGCGCCGGCGAGGCGTCGGGAGGGATCCTGGAGCTGGCCATGCCACCCGCGCCGGGCGGGTGGGGAGGGTCCCCCCGGGCGCAATGGCCGCAGAGCATATCAAACGCCCGGCGGGGGAATGTGCCGGGGCGCACCCGGCGGGCGGCACGCGCCCGCGCGGGACGCCCGGGAGGGGGCCGGGAGGCCTAGGCCTGCAGCGCGGCCGGCGTCACCGCGGCGGCGGGGGCTTCGGCCAGCATTTCACGGCCGGGACGGTCGAGGCGGAACCGCTCGGCGCCGGCGGGGAGCCCCTGGATCTCGGTGGCGAGCCCGAGCTTCTGCAGCACGCGGATCGCCATCCAGGTCATGTCCAGCTCCCACCACTCGTGCCCGTGGCGCGCCGAGCGCTGGAAGGCGTGGTGGTTGTTGTGCCACCCCTCACCCCAGGCGATCAGGCCGACCCACCAGCAGTTCGTCGAGCCCTCGGGGGTGTCGTAGGTGCGGTAGCCGAACGTGTGCGCGGCGGAGTTGACCAGCCACGTCCCGTGCAGCACGACCACCAGGCGGAGGAACACGCCCCACACCACGAACGACCAGCCGCCCCACGCGTAGAGCGCGAGGCCCACGAGGATGTTGGGCAGCACGTGCAGGCGGTTCATCACCCGGTGCACCGGGTCGGCCACCAGCTCCGGGGCGTGCCTCTTCTCCATCTCGCGGTAGCTCCAGCCCAGCTTGGTGACGATCCAGCCGATGTGGCTCCACCAGAACCCGTCCTTCGGCGTGTGGAGGTCCTTGCCGGGGCGGTCGGAGAGGGTGTGGTGCATCCGGTGCATCGCCACCCAGGTGATCGCGCCGCCTTCGCTGGCCAGCATCCCGGCGAACGTGAGGAGGTACTCGAGCGGCTTCGGCACCTTGAAACCGCGGTGGGTGAGGAGCCGGTGATACGTCAGGCAGATCCCGAGCGAGGCGGAGAGCCAGTAGAGAAGGAAGAAGAGGCCGAGCGCCGACCAGGAGAACGCGAACGGCGCGAACAGCGCGCCGACGTGGATCCCGGTGAAGTACGCGACGTTGAGCCAGTCGAACCGTTTGCCGTTCCAGGTCAGGGCCACGCGAGTCCCTCCTTGAGGACAAGGCGAGACTAGCAGCCGGTGACCGGCCGGTCTGTCACAGCACTGTAATATCTGCGCGCGGCGCCGGGTGGCGCTACCGGGCGACGCGGATCGCGGTCGTCTGCGGGCGGGAGGCGCGGACGAGGAGCCAGATCCCGCCGCCGATCAGCGCCAGCGGCAGCAGCGGGATCAGCAGGGCCATGAAGGCCACCGCGATCACCGCGAACACCGCCCCGGCCACCGCCATCAGCACGGACCCGACGATCCCGACGATCCCGAACGCGACCTTCAGCACGAGCCCCACCAGCTTGAAAGGCAGCAGGACGACGAACACCACCAGCTTCAGCAGGAGCAGGGGCACCACCACCAGCGCCACCGCGCCCAGGGCGAGGACGAACAGGATCTCCATGGCCGACACGCCCCCCTTTCGTCCGTAGATACGACGGAGACCGTGACCGGGTTCCGCCGGCTCAGCGGATCGCGAAGACCGCCACGTCGGGCGGCGCGTAGGTGCGGATCGGCAGCAGGCTCCCCCCCACCCCGCGCGACACGAACAGCCTGAAGCCGTTGACCTGGTGGAGCCCGAACGGGTAGAGCCGGCCGGCCCGGCTCGGCATCACCAGCGGCCGGTAGCCGGGCAGGCAGATCGCGCCGCCGTGGGTGTGCCCGGTGAGCAACAGGGAGATGTCGGTGCGGCCGAGCGCGTAGATGGCGTCCGGCGAGTGGCAGAGCGCGATCTTGCGGGGGACGTCCGCGGCCTGGCTCACCGCCTCGGCCGCCACCTTGCCGGTGAGCGGGTCGTCCAGGCCGACGATGGCCAGGTCGTCGTGCGGGGGCGCCAGCCGCAGCGCGCGGTTGATCAGGACCTGCACGCCGATCTCGGCCAGCGCGTCCGCGATCCGTTCCGGCCGCGCCCAGAAGTCGTGGTTGCCGAGCACGGCCACCTTCAGCGGCGCCGGCACGGCCGCCACCCGGCGCTTCAGCTCCGCCACGCGCTCGTGCAGCGCGCCCAGGAACACGTAGTCGCCGCCCAGCGCGAGCACGTCCGGCCGCGCCTCGGCGAGCAGCCCGAACGCGTTGTCGAGGACTTCGGGCGGAGTGGTGGGGCCGATGTGCAGGTCCGACGCGAACGCGATGCGCAGCGGTGGCCGTCCGGGGGGACGGCCGAGGTCCACGTCGTGCTCCAGCCGCTGCACGCGCGTGCGGCCGGGCACCTTGGCCCAGAGCTTCGCCGGCCAGCCGCCGACGTAGACGCGCCGCATCGCCTGCTCCGCCAGGTACAGCGTGCGCGAGTACTCGCGGCGCTCGGGCTTCACCCATCCACGTTACCGCGCCGGGCGCGTGCCGGCGGATACTTTCGCCGCACCACCCCGGAGGACCGCATGGACCGACGCGCCGGCGTGCCTTGAACCTGCCGGCGGCGGCCGGCCCGGGGATCCTGGACTGGACCGGGCGGGGGCTCGCCGCGCTGCCCGCGCCACCCCCGGCCGGGACCCGCGAGCTGTGGCTGGACGACAACCTGTTCGCCGCGATCCCGGAGTCCGTGCGGCCGCTGCGCGCGCTCGAGCAGCTCCACCTGGACCGCAACGCGCTCCGCGCGCTGCCCGATTGGCTGGGCGAGCTGGGCGGGCTGCGGACCCTGAGCCTGTACGGGAACGACCTGGCGGAGCTGCCGCGGGCGATCGGCGCGCTGGCCCGTCTCGAGCACCTGAGCGCCGGCCGGAACGCGCTCGCGTCGGTGCCCGAGACGCTCTGGCGGCTGACCGGGCTGCGCACGCTGATCCTCAGCGAGAACCGTCTCGCGACCTTCGGCGACGGGGTCGGCGCCCTGGCCGGGCTCGAGGTGCTGGACCTCGGCCACAACCAGCTCGCCTCGCTGCCGGCGGGCACCGCGGAGCTGCAGCGGCTGGAGGTGCTCTACCTGAGCGACAACCGCCTGGCCGCGCTGCCGCCGCCGGTGGCCGCGCTGCGCCGGCTGACCTACCTGGGCGCCACCGACAACGCGCTGGTCTCGCTGCCGGAAGACCTCGGCGCCCTCACGGCGCTCGTCGAGCTGCGGCTCGACCGCAACTCCCTCGCCTCGTTGCCGGAGTCGCTCGGCGCCCTGTCCGCCCTGCGCGAGCTGCACCTCGCGCACAACCGGCTCGAGCACGTGCCCGACGGGATCGCGGGCCTGCGCGGCCTGCGGAAGCTGTCGTTGCGCGCCAACCTGCTCGCGGCGGTGCCGGACGCGCTGGCAGACCTCGCCGCGCTGCGCGAGCTGGACCTGCGGTCGAACCGGCTGCGCGACCTCCCGGCCAGCCTCGGCCGGCTGCAGCGGCTCGAGAAGCTCGACCTGCGGTGGAACAAGCTCCGCGCGCTTCCACCCGAGGTGCGGCGGCTCGAGGAGCGCGGCTGCGTGGTCCTAGGCTAGGATCGCGCGATCGCCGAGTCCTGAAGGCGCCCCGATGGACATCCTGTTCGACCTCGACGGCACCCTGACCGACTCCGCGCCCGGGATCACCCGATGCATCCAGCACGCGCTCCGGCACCTCGGCCGCGACGTGCCTCCGGACGCGGCCCTGCGCGCCTGCGTGGGTCCGCCGCTCACGGACACGTTCGCGCGGTTGACCGCGGACGAGCCGCGCGCGGCGAATCCGGACGCGCTGTTGGAGACGATGGAGGAGCTCTCGGCGTGGGTCGAGGCCCGCGCGGAGCGGGAGGTCAGCGATGGGACGCGCCGCGGCTAGCCTGGTCCTCGCGTTGGCGCCGGTGGCCGCGGGCGGCGCGCCCCCGGAGGCGCCGCCCGCACTGCCGTCGGTCGCGCTGCCGCCCGCGCTCGACCGCGTGCTGCGCGACTACGAGCGGGCGTGGCGGGAGAAGGACCCCGCCGG
Source organism: Vicinamibacteria bacterium (assembly GCA_036556645.1). Classification (GTDB taxonomy): domain Bacteria; phylum Acidobacteriota; class Vicinamibacteria; order Fen-336; family Fen-336; genus DATKEG01. The sequence goes on from DATBIZ010000173.1 coordinate 6,143, forward strand.
CCTGGCCGCCCTCTTCGCCGACGACGGTCTCGTGCTGGCCAGCGGCCGCCCGCCGGTGCGCGGGCGGGAGGCGATCCGGCAGGCCTACGGCGGCGCCGGCGGGCCGCTGGTCCTGCGGGCACTCGCCTACGCCACCGAGGGCGACGTCGGGTACGTCATCGGCGCGTTCGCGCGCGAGGCCGGCGGCGAGGACGCGGGCAAGTTCGTGCTCGCGCTCCGCCGCGCGCCCGACGGCCGCTGGCTGATCGCCGCGGACATCG
>DATBIZ010000174.1:0-4457 GCA_036556645.1 Vicinamibacteria bacterium
CATGGGGCAGGAGCTGTACCAGACGCAGCCGACGTTCCGGCGCGCGCTCGACCGGTGCCAGCAGATCCTCGGCGGACGGCTCGAGAAGCCGCTGCTCTCGGCGCTCGACCCGCCGGCCGGCGAGGGCTCGCCGCTCGAGGACACGGCCTGGGCGCAGCCCGCGCTGTTCTCGCTCGAGTACGCGCTCGCGGAGCTGTGGCGGAGCTGGGGCGTGGAGCCCTCGGCGGTGCTGGGCCACAGCGTCGGCGAATACGCCGCCGCCTGCGTCGCGGGCGTGCTGTCGCTCGAGGACGCGCTGGGCCTGATCGCGGCGCGCGGGCGGCTCATGCAGTCGCTGCCCGCGGGGGGCGCCATGGCCGCGATCTTCGCCCCGGAGGACGCGGTGCGCGCGGCGCTGCCCGCGGGCGCCGCGGTGGCGGCCGTGAACGGTCCCGACAACGTCGTCGTGTCCGGCCCGGAGGGGGCCGTGCGCGCGGTGCGGGAGGCGTTCGAGGCGCGGGGCGTGCGGACGCAGGCGCTCAAGGCCGCGCACGCGTTCCACTCCGCGCTGATGGACCCGGTGCTGGACGCCCTCGAGCAGGCCGCCTCGCCGCTGCGTTTCACGCCGCCCCGCATCCCGCTCGTCTCGAACCTGACCGGCCGCCCGCTCGGCGACGATCCGGTGGACGCGCGCTACTGGCGGCGGCACGCCCGCGAGGCGGTGCGCTTCGACGCCGGGATCACCGCGCTCCTGGAGCTGGGCTGCCGCGTGTTCGTCGAGGTGGGGCCCGCGCCCACCCTGCTCGGCATCGCGCGCCGGCGGGTCGGCGACGAGGGCTTCTCCTGGCTGCCCTCGCTGCGCGAAGGGCGCTCGGACTGGTCGCAGCTGCTCGAGAGCGTCGGAGCGCTGTACCGGCGCGGGCTGGCCGTGGACTGGACCGGCTTCGACCGCGACTACCCGCGCCGCAAGGTCGCGCTGCCGACGTACCCGTTCGAGCGCGAGCGCTACTGGGTGGAGGCGCGCCCCACCGCGCCCGCCCCGGCGCGCGCGCGCCGCCACCCGCTGCTGGGCGAGCGGACCGCCGCCGGCGCGCACGAGGCACGGTTCGACGCGGCCTTCGATCCGGCGCGGCAGGGTTGGCTGGCCGACCATCGCATCCACGGCGGCGTGCTCGTGCCGGCCACCGCCTACCTGGAGGTCGCGCTCGCCGCCGCCGCCGAGGTGCTCGGGCCGGGGGCGTGCGCGGTGCGCGACGTCGTGCTCTCCGAGCCGCTGGCGGTGCCCGCCGGCGGCCGGCGCGACGCGCGGGTGACCGTGACGCGGGACGCGGGCGGAGCGGCCGCCGTGCAGGTGGCCAGCCTCGACCCGGACGGTGGCGAGCCCGAAGGCGTGCGCGTTCACGCTAGCTGCGCGCTCGCGCCGGAGGCGGGCGATCGGCCGGCGGGCGAGGCGCTAGCGGCGCTGCGCGCGCGGTGCGCCACGCCGCTGGCGGTGGACGAATACTACGGCACGCTGAGCCGCGCCGGCCTGGACTTCGGGCCGGCGTTCCGCGGCCTGACCGCGCTCTGGCGTGGCGACGGAGAAGCGCTCGCGCAGGTGCGGCGTCCGGCGGACGCCGGCGCCTATCGGCTGCATCCGGCGCTGCTCGACGCGTGCCTCCAGCCGCTGGGCGCGCTGCGGGAAGGCGCGGGGGCCGGAGCCGAAGGGCAGACCTGCCTGCCGGTCGCGCTCGACGCGCTGTGGTCGCTCGCGCCGGCCGAGGGCGACGTCTGGAGCCACGTGCGCGTGCGGGCGCCCGCGGGCGCGGCCACGATCGTGGCCGACGTCCGCGTCTACGGCGAGGACGGCGCGCTGCTGGCGGCCCTCGACGGGCTGCGCCTGGTGGCGGCGAGCCCCGACCTCCTGCGGCAGGCCGTGGAAGCCGACGCCGAGGACGCGCTCTACGAGATCACGTGGTCCGAGGCGCCGCTGGCGGCATCGCCGGCCACGCGCGCGCCGGGCGCCTGGCTGCTGATCGCGGATGCCTCCGGCGTGGCCGAAGCGCTCGCGCGCCGGCTGGCCACGGAGGGCGCGCGCCTCGTCACGGTGCCGGCCGGAGAGGCCACACGGCGCGAGGCGCTGGAAGCCGCGCTCGCGTCGCTCCTCGACACGCCCCTCGCCGGCGTGATCCACCTCGGGGCGCTCGGCGACGCGACGGACGGATCCGTCGAGTCGCTGCGTGCGGTGGCGGAGGCCGCCTGCGCCGGCCTCCTTCATGTCCTGCAGGCGCTGGTGGACGCGCGCGCCGGCGACCCGGCGCCGGTGCTCGTGGTGACGCGCGGCAGCCAGCCCGTCCCCGGCACCGAGATGACGCCGGCGGCGGTCGCGCAGGCGACCGCGCTCGGCCTGCTGCGGACCGCGGCGCTGGAGCACCCGGAGGTGCCCCTGGCGGCCGTGGACCTCGACCCGGCCGCGACCGTGGACGAAGCCGCGGCCGTGGTGGCGGAGGAGCTGGCGGCCGGCGTGGGCGCCGGCGTGGAGGCCGCGCATCGCGCCGGCCGGCGGCACGTGCGGCGCCTCGCGCGCCGCTCCGCGCGCGCGCTGCGGGACGAGCGGCCGGCGGTCGAGTTGGAGATCGCGCGTCCCGGCATCCTCGACGAGCTGCGCGTGGTGGAAGCCTCGCGCCGGCCACCGGCACGCGGCGAGGTCGAGATCGAGGTGCACGCGGCCGGCGTGAACTTCCGCGACGTGCTCAAGGCGCTCGGCGCCTACCAGGGCCCGGCCGGGCCCGCGGGCACCGAGTGCGCCGGCCGCATCGTCGCGGTGGGTCCGGGCGTGGAGGCGTTCGCGGTCGGCGACGAGGTGCTCGCGGTCAGCCCCGGTGCGTTCCGCAGCCACGTGACCTGCGCCGCGGCGCTGGTGCTGCGGCGGCCGGACGCGCTGACCGTGGAGCAGGCGGCGGCCACGCCGGTGGCGTTCCTGACCGCGGTGTACGCGCTCGATCGCCTGGCGCGGCTCCGCGCCGGCGAGCGCGTGCTGATCCACGCCGCGGCCGGGGGGGTGGGCCTGGCCGCGGTGCAGGTGGCGCGCCGCGCCGGCGCGGAGGTGCTGGCCACCGCCGGCAGCGAGGAGAAGCGCGCGTTCCTGCGCGGCCTCGGCGTGCGTCACGTGATGGACTCGCGGTCGCTGGCCTTCGCCGACGAGGTGCGCGCGCTGACCTCGGGCGAAGGCGTGGACGTCGTGCTGAACTCGCTCACCGGCGAGGCGATCCCCGCCAGCCTGCGTGCGCTGCGTGCGGGCGGCCGGTTCCTCGAGATCGGCAAGGCGGGGATCTGGACGGCCCCGCAGGTGGCCGCGGCGCGCGCGGACGTCGCCTACTTCCCGATCTACCTCGGGGACCTCGAGCCGGACGCGCTGCACGCGATGCTGCGCGAGACCGTGGACGCGCTCGTCTCCGGCGCCCTCCAGCCGCTGCCGGTCCGCACGTTCGCCCTGCGCGACGCGCCCGCCGCGTTCCGCTTCATGGCCCAGGCGAAGCACATCGGAAAGGTCGTGCTCCGGCCCGAGCGCGCGGCGGCGGTGCGGGCGGACGCGACCTACCTGGTCACGGGCGGCCTCGGGAGCCTGGGCCGGGCGGTGGCGCGCTGGCTGGTCGCGAGGGGGGCGCGGCACCTGGTGCTGGCGGGACGGCGCGCCGGGGCGGAAGAGGCGGCCGGGTTCCTGCGCGAGCTGTCCGCGGACGGCGCGTCGGTGGTCGCGGCGCCGGTGGACGTGGCGGACGCGGGCGCGGTGACGGCGCTGGTCGCGCGCATCCAGGCCGAGATGCCGCCGCTGCGCGGGGTCGTGCACGCGGCCGGCGTCCTCGACGACGGCGTCCTCCGGCAGCAGTCCTGGGCGCGCTTCCAGCGCGTGCTCGAGCCGAAGCTGCCCGGCGCGTGGAACCTGCACCAGGCGACGGCCGTTGTCCCGCTCGACTTCTTCGTGCTGTTCTCCTCGGCCGCGGCGCTGTTCGGCGCGCCGGGCCAGGGGAACTACGCGGCGGCCAACGCCGCGCTCGATGCGCTCGCGCACTACCGCCGGACGCTCGGGCTTCCCGCGCTGAGCCTCGACTGGGGACCGTGGGACGAGGTCGGCATGGCCGCCGCGCTCGGCGCGCGCGAGAAGGAGCGGTGGGCGCGGCAGGGCGTCGGCCTGCTGGCGCCGTCGCGAGCCCTGGCCCTGATGGAGCGGCTGCTGTCCGGCGCCGCGGCGCAGGTCGGCGTGATGGCGGCGCGGAAGAGGACGGCGCGGCCCGCGCCGGCGGAAGCGGCGGCCGCGGAGCCGGCCGAGCGCCCCGCGCTGCTCCGCGAGCTGGACAACGTGCCGGCGGCGAAGCGCGCGGCGGCGGTGCTCGCGCACGTGCGCCGGGAGCTGCTCGCCGTGCTCGGTCTCGACGCCGCGCGCGCTCCGGAGCCCCAGCAGGGCTTCCGCGACGTCGGCATGGACTCGCTGATGTCGC
>DATBIZ010000175.1:0-2839 GCA_036556645.1 Vicinamibacteria bacterium
GCGCGACACCATCAAGGGCGTCGGCTACACGCGCGCGAAATACGGCTTCGACTACGAGACCTGCGCGGTGATCTCCGCGATCCACGAGCAGTCGCCCGACATCGCCATGGGCGTGGACCCCGGCGGCGCGGGCGACCAGGGGCTGATGTTCGGCTACGCCAGCAACGAGACCGAAGAGCTGATGCCGCTGCCCATCATGCTCGCGCACAAGCTGACGCGGCGGCTGAGCCAGGTGCGCAAGGAGGAGATCCTCGACTACCTGCGGCCGGACGGGAAGAGCCAGGTGACGGTCGAATACGAGGGCGACCGCCCGGTGCGCGTGGAGGCGGTGATCATCTCCGCACAGCACTCCAGCCTGGTCAAGGTCGAGACGATCCGCGAGGACGTCCTGGAGAAGGTGATCCACGCGGTGATCCCATCGGGCCTGCTCGACGCGAAGACCAAGTACTTCATCAACCCCACCGGCCGCTTCGTGGTGGGCGGCCCCCAGGGCGACTGCGGCCTCACCGGGCGCAAGATCATCGTGGACACCTACGGCGGCGTGGGCAGCCACGGCGGCGGCGCCTTCTCCGGCAAGGACCCCACGAAGGTGGACCGCTCGGCCTCCTACATGGCGCGCCACGTGGCCAAGAACATCGTGGCCGCCGGCCTCGCGGACAAGGTGGAGATCCAGTTCGCCTACGCGATCGGCGTGGCCGAGCCGGTCTCGATCATGGCCGACAGCTTCGGCACGGGGAAGGTGGACGAGTCGCGCATCGTGGAAGCGATCCGCGAGATCTTCCCGCTCACGCCCAAGGGCATCATCGAGTACCTGAACCTGCGTCGCGCGATCTACAAGAAGACCGCGGCCTACGGCCACTTCGGCCGCAACGAGCCGGAGTTCTCCTGGGAGCAGACCGACAAGGCGGACGCGCTGCGCCAGTTCCTCCGGCGGTAGCCGCCACCGCGACTCTCGCCGCGATCTCCGCGCCTCCGCGGTCATCCTTGACACGCGTACGGTCCCGCTGGATCGTTGCCGGTGCGGTCGTCGTCGCTCTGGCGGCGTGCGCGGTGTGGGTGGCGCGGTGGCGGCCGCTCCCGGTGTCGGGGCCGGCGCCCGCGGACGGCTTCACTCGCGTGCGCGGGGTGGTGCACGTCCACACCACGCTGTCCGACGGCGGCGGGACGCCGCAGGAGATCGCGGCCGCGGCGAAGCGGGCCGGGCTCGCCTTCGTCGCCGTCAGCGACCACAACAACCTCGACGCGAAGCCGTTCGAGGGATACCACGACGGCGTGCTGGTGCTGGTGGGGAGCGAGATCTCGACCGCGTCGTCCGGCCACGTGCTGGGGCTGGGCCTGCGCGAGGATCCCGCCTTCCGCTTCTCCGGCGATCCGCTGGACGCACTCGACGACGTGCGCCTGCTGGGCGGCGCCGCGTTCGCGGCCCATCCCTCCAGCCCGCGGCCCGACTTCCGCTGGACGGCGTGGGACCTGCCCGGGCCCTGGGGGCTGGAGCTGATCAACGGGGACAGCCAGTGGCGCGCGGCGGGGTGGGGGAGGCTGCTGCGGACCGCGGCCCTCTACGGCCTCAACGACCGCTACGCGCTGCTGGGCAGCCTGACGCCCCCGGACCAGACGCTCGCGCAGTGGGACCGCCTGCTCGCGCAGCGGGACGTGCCCGGCGTCGCGGGCGCGGACGCGCACAGCCGGGTGGTCGTGCGCAAGGAGCGCGGCCTGCGCTTCCCGGCGTACGCGTCGGTGTTCGGGCTGGCGGTCAACCACGTGCTGCTCGAGCGGCCGCTCTCCGGCGACGCCGCCGCGGACGGCCGCGCGATCGTGGAGGCGCTGGCCCGCGGCCGCAGCTACGTGGCGCTCGACGCGCTCGCGCCCGCGGACGGCTTCTCCTTCACCGGCGAGGGCGGCGGGGCGCGGGCCACCATGGGCGACACGCTCGCCGCGGACCCGCGGCCGCGGCTGCGGGCCGGCGGCCGGCTTCCGGAGGGCGCCCGGCTGCGCCTGCTGCGCGACGGCGCGACGGTCACCGAAGCCGAGACCGCGCTCGAGGCGGCCGCTCCCGGACCCGGCGTGTATCGCGTCGAGGTGCGCGTGCCCGGCTGGACGATTCCCTGGGCCTTGTCGAACCCGATCTACGTCTTCGCGCCGGCCGAGGCGTCCGCGCGCGCGGCCCGCGCGCGGTGGCCCGAGGCGCCCGAGCCCCCGGCGGCGACGCGCGTGATCGACGCCTTCGACGGCGCGACCTCGTTCGGGCTGGAGTTCGACCCGTCCTCGGCCATGCAGTCGCCGCCGCTCGTCGCCGGCGCCGGCCGAGACGGCGGCGGCTCCGCGCGCCTGGCCTTCCGGCTGGGCGCGCCGGGGCCCGGCCGTCCGTACACGTGGTGCGCGCTGGTGAGCCGCCAGCCGCGCGACCTCTCCGGCGCGTCCGGCCTGGTGTTCGCGCTCCGCGGCGACGGCGTGTACCGCGTCTGGGTGCAGGTGCGCGACCACAACCCCGCCTCGGCGGACGAGCAGACCGAGTGGTGGTTCGCCTCGGTGCGCACCGCGCCGGAGTGGCGGCGCGTCGCGGTGCCCTTCGCCTCCCTGCGGTCGATCAACCCGAAGACCGACGGCCGCCTCGACCTCGACCAGGTGCGCCAGCTCGTCTTCGTCCTCGACCCGGCCTCGGTGAAGCCCGGGACCGAGGGCACGGTCTGGCTCGACGACCTCGGCGTCTACTGAGGTACGCTGCCGGGTGGACCTCGCGCGGCGCCTGACCCTCGTTCTCTGCGCCAGCGCGCTCGCGGCCCCGGCCTTCGCGCAGAACGCGACCGTGGACCTGCGCGACACGGACCAGTCGCACGGC
>DATBIZ010000176.1:0-3580 GCA_036556645.1 Vicinamibacteria bacterium
GCCGACCGGGGCGGGCTCGGCGGTGCGCTCGCGCGCCGGCTCCGCGAACGGGGCGACCGCTGCGTGCTGGTCGCGTCCGGTCCCGGCTACGCGGAGCGCCCGGACGGGCCGTGGCAGGTGGATCCGTCGAGCCCGGCCGACTTCCGCCGGCTGATCGCCGGCGCGCGCGCCGCGGGCGGCGCGCCGCCGACGCGCGTGGTGAACCAGTGGCCGCTCGACGCCACCGCGGCCGAGGACGCGGCCGCCGAAGACGTGCACGCCGCGGCGCGGCTCGCGTGCGCCGGCCTGCTGCACCTCGCCCAGGCCGCCGCGCAGGAGGGGGCGGGCCCGATCTGGGTGGTCACGCGCGGCGCGCACGCCGTGGATGCCGGCGATCCCGCGCCGGCCGTCGCGCAGGCCCCGGTGTGGGGCCTCGGGCGGACCGTGGCGGTCGAGCGCCCCGAGATCTGGGGCGGGCTGCTGGACCTCGCGCCGCGCGCGGCGGCCGACGACGTGGACCGCGTGATCGCGGAGGTCACGCGGCCCGACGGGGAGGACCAGGTGGCGTGGCGCGGCGGCGTCCGCCACGCCGCGCGGATCGCGCCGCGCGGCGCCGCGGGGTCGCGCGCCGTCCGTCCGCGCCCCGACGGTGCCTACCTGGTCACCGGCGGCCTCGGCCGCCTCGGCCTGAAGGTCGGCGCGTGGCTCGCCGAGAACGGCGCCGGCCGGATCGTCCTCACCGGCCGCCGCGGATTGCCGGATCGCGCCGAGTGGCCGGCCCTGCCGCCCGGCAGCGACGCGGCGCGCCAGGCGGCGGCGGTGCAGGCGATCGAGGCGCGGGGGGCCACGGTCGAGGTGGCCGCGGTGGACGTCGCGGACGCGGAGGCGATGACCCGCCTGCTCGACCGGTGCGCGGCGGCGCTGCCGCTGCGCGGCATCGTGCACGCGGCGGCCGACCTCCGCACCGACGCGCTCGACGAGATGACCGAGAGCGCGCTCGACGCCGCGCTGCGGCCCAAGGTCGCCGGGGCGTGGGTGCTCCACCGCTGGTCCGCCGCGCGCGAGCTCGACTTCCTGGTCTTCTTCTCCTCCACCACCGCGCTGTTCGGCTCGCGCTACCTCGCGCACTACGCCGCCGCCAACGCGTTCCTCGACGCGCTGGCGCACCACCGGCGCGCGCGCGGCCTGCCCGGGCTCAGCGTGAACTGGGGCGTCTGGGAGGACATGCGCGAGGGCGGGGCCGAGCACCGGCGGGAGTTCGCCGGGGGCGGCCTCCGGCCGATGCCTTCGGCGCGGGCGCTGCGCGCGCTCGGCCAGGTGGCCGGCGGCGAGTCCGCGCAGGTCACGGTCGCCGACGTGGACTGGCCGGCGCTCAAGGCCGTGTACGAGACCAAGCGGCGGAGGCCGTTCCTGGCCGAGGTGGGCGGCGCGCCCGCGGTGCGCCGCGCGGCGCCGGCAGGCGCGCCGCGCGCGGACCTCGCGGCCCGGCTGCTGGCCGCGCGCGCCGACGACCGCTGGGACGTCCTCGCCGAGCACGTGCGCGGCGAGGTGGCGCGCGTGCTGCGCTGGCCGGACGCGCGGACGATCGAGCTGCAGCGCGGCCTGTTCGATCTGGGCCTCGACTCGCTGATGTCCGTCGAGCTGAAGACGCGGCTGGAGGCCAGCCTCGACCGCGCGCTGCCCTCCACGCTGACCTTCAACTACCCGAGCGTCGCCGCGCTGACGGACTACCTGGCCAGGGAGGTCCTCGCCCTCGCGGTGGAGGCGCCCGCGGCGGCCCAGGCGGCGGTGGCCGCGCGCGACGAGGACGACCTGAGCGAGGACGAGCTGGCCAGCCGGCTGGCCGAGACCCTCGGAGAGCTGCGGTGAGCGAGCGCGAAGCCCCGGCGGCGGACCGCCGCGCGCTGCTCAAGGACGCGCTGCGCGCGATCGAGGAGCTGCGCCGCAAGGTGGACACGCTCGAGCGCGCGCGCCACGAGCCGATCGCGATCGTGGGCATGGCCTGCCGGTTCCCGGGCGGCGCCGACGACCCCGAGAGCTACTGGCGGCTGCTGCGCGACGGCGTGGACGCGATCACCGAGGTGCCGGCCGACCGCTGGGGAACCGAGGCGTACGCCGCGCTCGATCCCGAGGCCGCCGCGCGCATGCCGACGCAATACGGCGGCTTCCTCCGGCAGATCGACCGCTTCGACCCCCACTTCTTCGGCATCGCGCCGCGCGAGGCCCTGACGCTCGACCCCCAGCACCGGCTGGTCCTCGAGGTGGCCTGGGAGGCGCTCGAGAGCGCCGGGATCGCCCCCGACCGCCTGCGCGGCAGCGCCACCGGCGTCTTCCTCGGCATCACCGGCACCGACTACGCCTCGCACCTGAAGGCGGCCGGCGACGCGAGCTGCCTCGACGTCTACAGCGCGACCGGGAACACGCACAACGCGGCGGCGGGCCGCGTGTCCTACACGCTGGGGCTGCACGGGCCGAGCGTGGCGCTGGACACCGCGTGCTCGTCCTCGCTGACCGCGATCCACCTGGCCTGCCAGAGCCTGCGCCTGGGCGAGTGCGACCTGGCCCTCGCGGGCGGCGTGCAGGCCCTGGTCGTCCCCGACCCGTTCGTCTCGTTCTTCAAGTGGGGGATGATCGCGCGCGACGGCCGCTGCAAGACGTTCGACGCGGCCGCCGACGGCTTCGTGCGCGCGGAGGGCTGCGGGCTGATCGCCCTGCGCCGGCTCTCCGACGCGCTGGCCGGCGGCGACCCGATCCTGGCCGTGATCCGCGGCTCCGCGGTCAACCAGGACGGCCCCAGCAGCGGGCTCACCGTGCCCAACGGCCCGGCGCAGGAGGCGGTGATCCGGCAGGCCCTGCGCGCGGCCGGCGTCGAGCCGCGCGAGGTCGCGTACGTCGAGGCGCACGGAACCGGCACCTCGCTGGGCGACCCCATCGAGCTCGAGGCGCTGGACGCGGTGATGGGGGAGGCGCGCGGCGGGCGGCCGCTGCTGGTCGGCTCGGTGAAGACCAACCTCGGCCACCTCGAAGCGGCGTCGGGCGTCGCCGGCCTGATGAAGGTCGTGCTGTCGCTGGTGCACGAGCAGCTCCCGCCGCACCTGCACTTCCAGACGCTGAGCCCGCGCATCACGCTGCGCAAGCTGCCGGTGGTCGTGCCGACCGCGCTCGTGCCCTGGCCGAAGGGCGAAGCGCGGCGCTTCGCCGGCGTGAGCTCGTTCGGCTTCAGCGGCACCAACGCCCACGTGGTGATCGAGGAGGCGCCGGCCCGCGACGACGCCGCCGCCACCGTCGAGCGGCCGCTGCACCTGCTCGCGCTGTCCGCGCGCAGCGAGAGCGCGCTGCGCTCGCTGGCCGGGCGCTGGGCGGCGCGGCTCGCCGCCGAGCCGCGGCTGTCCCTGCCCGACGCCGCGTTCACCGCGCACGTGGGGCGCTCCGCCTTCCCCTGGCGCGCCGCCACGGTCGCGCGCTCGGCCGAGGAGGCCCGCGCCGCGCTGCAGGCGGTCGCCTCCGGCGGCGGGGAGGTGGCGCGCGCCGAGCGGGGCGCGGAGCGGACCAAGGTCGCCTTCCTGTTCACGGGCCAGGGCTCGCAGTACGCCGGCATGGG
>DATBIZ010000177.1:0-1991 GCA_036556645.1 Vicinamibacteria bacterium
GAACACGTAGATCCCCATCGAGGCCAGCAGGCCCGTGCCGCCGCCCGGCATCTCGGACATCAGGCCCGGCACGCGCTCGGCCGGCGGCTTCTCGTCGAAGTGGACGATGCGGCCCTGCAGGTTGGTCTTCAGGATCCCGAAGGCGGAGGCCTGCTCCGGCGCGATCGGCGTCACCGCCACCGTGATGTCCGCCACGTTGCGGCGGTGCGCCTCGACCATGCGCTTCAGGTCCATGTTGTAGAGCTGGTCGCCGGAGAGGATGCAGACGTCGCGGTACGGGCCGGCGGCCTCCAGGTGGCGCACGCTCTGCCGCACCGCGTCGGCGGTGCCCTGGAACCAGTCCGGGCTGTCCTCGGTCTGCTCCGCGGCCAGGATGGACACGAAGCCGGCGGTGAAGTGGTCGAACTTGTAGGTCTGCGCCACGTGCTTGTTCAGGCTCTCCGAGTTGTACTGCGTGAGCACGAAGATGCGCCGGAGGTCGGAGTTGAGGCAGTTGCTGACCGGGATGTCGATCAGCCGGTACTTGCCCGCGATGGGCACGGCCGGCTTCGAGCGGTGCAGGGTCAGCGGGAACAGGCGCGTGCCCCGGCCGCCGCCGAGGATGATGGACAGGACGTCCTTCATGGATACGCACGCATTCTGCCACGCGCCGGCGGCGTTCCGGCCGAGCGACATCTGATAGTCTCCACCGGTGACCGAGCTCGACCCGGGTGCGGAGGGCGCGCTCGCCGCAGCCGCGCTCGGCGCGGCGCGGCCGCCGCGGAGCCGCGTGCGCCGGGCCGCCGCCGGCGCCTGGCACGTGATCGCGGGGTTCGCGTTCCTGCTGCGGCGGCCGCGGCTGTGGCCGCTGGCCGCGCTGCCCGCCGTGGTCGCCGTCGTCTGCGTGGTGGGCGGCGCGACGCTCGGCTGGTACTCCTTCCAGTGGGTCTCGGACCGTTTCCTGCCGAGCGGAGGACGAGGCGGCATCGGCACGCAGCTGCTCACGCTGGCCGTCTCCTTCGGGGCGCTGGCCGCCGGCGCGCTGACCGGCCTGGCCGTCGCGCTGCTGCTGGCCGCGCCGGTCCTCGAGCTCCTGTCCCGCCGGGTGGAGGCCTACGTGCGCGTGGACGTCATGGAGCCGGCGGGCGGCTGGAAGTGGGAGCTCGTCCAGTCGTTCAAGGGAGCGCTGTACTTCCTGGCCGCGGCGCCGGGCGTCCTGCTGCTGAGCCTGATCCCCGTCGTCGGGCCGCCCCTGGGGCTTCTCTGGGGCGCGCACGCGCTGGCCCTGCAACAGACCGACGTGCCGCTCGCGCGCCGCGGGATGGCGTTCAACGAGCGCCGGGCCTGGCACCGCAAGTGGCGGCCCGAGAGCCTCGGGTTCGGGCTGCTGGGACTGCTCCTGATCGTCCCGACCTGCTTCGGCTTCCTGCTCGCGCCCGCCCTCGCGGTGGGCGGCACGCTGCTCGTGCTCGAGCTGGAGGAGGACCTCGTGGTGCCCGACCGGCCGGCGCCTGCGCCCGCGGCGCCGGCCGATCCGCCGCCCGCGCCTACGACCTGATCGTCCGGCGCCGCACGCGGTCGCGCCGCTCGGCCAGCTTCGCCTTGACCTCGATCGCGCGCCCGTCGCGCTGCAGTCCGAGCGCCAGCTCCGCGCCGTCGTCGGTGCGGTCCATCGCCGCGCGCAGGTCCTCGGACGAGCGCACCGGCTTGCCCCCCGCGCTGACGATCACGTCGCCGGCCTGGAGGCCCGCCCGCGCGGCCGCGGTGCCCTCGCTCACGTTCGTGACCAGCAGGCCGCCCTCGACCTTGAAGTAGCGCGCGAGCTGGTCGCCGAGCTCCTGGTACGTGATGCCGAGCCGCCCGCGGCCGCCGCCCCACATCTCCTCCAGGCGCCGGAAGTCGAACACCTTGTCCCCGAGAGCGTCGGGGGCGCGTGGCGGCCGCGGCGGGCGTGGCGGCCGGACCGCGATCGCGGGCATCGGCACGTCGAAGTCGAAGTCGAAGTCGAGGTT
>DATBIZ010000178.1:0-12391 GCA_036556645.1 Vicinamibacteria bacterium
GCCCTCCGCCACCACCAGCGAGAGCGGCTTCTCCACGTAGACGTCCTTGCCTGCGTCGCAAGCGTGGATCGTCTGCAGCGCGTGCCAGTGGTCGGGCGTGTTGATCACGACCGCGTCGAGGTCCTCGAGGTCGAGCAGCCGCCGGTAGTCCTTGAACCGCTTGGGCGTTCCGCCGACCTTCTTCGCCGCGAAGTCCACGTACGGCTGGTGGATGTCGCAGAGCGCGACCACCTCGGCATCGGCGTGCTTCAAGAACGCGTCGAGCACCTGGTCGCCGCGGTTGCCGAGCGCGATGAAGCCCAGGCGCACGCGGTCGTTGGCCCCGAGCACGCGCCGCGCCGACAGCGCCGTACCCACCGCGGCAGACACGGCAGCCTTCCCGAACGATCGGCGATTCATGGGGCCTCCGGGATTTCCTCGGATGCTACTACGGCTTCGGCAGCGCAAACGCCACGTACGTCCCCCCGCTCGCCGCGCCCCACTTCCCGCCTCCGGCGGCGATCACCACGTACTGGCGCCCGTCCACCGCGTAGACCGCCGGCGTGGCGTTCCCGGCCGCGGGCAGGGTCGTCTTCCACAGCACCTTGCCCGTGCGCACGTCGAACGCCCGGAACGCCTTGTCGTAGTTGGTCGCCCCGATGAAGAGCAGGCCGCTGGCCGTGACCACCGGCCCGCCGTAGTTCTCGCTGCCCGTGTCCGGAAGCCCCGATCCCGGCATCTCGCCCAGCGGCACCTGCCAGGCGATCGCGGCGCGGTTCAGGTCGATCGCGGTCAGCGTGCCCCAGGGCGGGGTGATGGCGGGGAAGCCGTCGGGATCGGTGAAGCGGATCTCGCCGTCGAGCGTGTAGCGCACGTCGAACGGCGTGGGCGCGTCCTGGCTCACCGTGACGGAGCGCCCGCTCACCACGTACTCCACGATCGCGCGGCGCACGGCCCCGTGGAGCTGGTTGAAGCCGGGCATGCGGCCGGCGCCGTCGCGCACCACGGCCGCGATCTGGTCCACGCTGCGCCGCGAGGCGATGTCCACCAGCGACGGCATCTCGGGCGGCGTGCCGCGCAGGTCCGACCGGTGGCACGACGCGCAATAGCGCTCGTAGAGGACCGGCCCGGTCTCCGGCTGGCCGTCCGGCATCGCGCGCTCCTTCAGCCGCACCGTCCAGGCCATCTCGTTCGCGTTGACGAACAGGTAGCCGGTGCCCGGGTCGAAGGCGGCGCCGCCCCACTCGCCGCCCCCGTCCATGCCGGGGAACAGGATGGTGCCCTGCGCGCTGGGTGGATCGAACTCGCCGCCCTTGCGCAGCCCGAGCCACTTCTCGCGCACGGCGCGGTGGGCCTCCGGGGTGCGCCGGGTGATCATGTCCTCGGTGAACCTCTGGCGCGTGAACGGCGGCGGCAGTGCCGGCAGCACCTGCGTCGGCGCGAGCGACTCGCCGGGGACGTCCGACGGCGGCGCCTGGACCGTCTCCATCGGGAAGACCGGCTGGCCGGTGTCGCGGTCGAGCACGTAGACGCGGCCGTTCTTCGCGATCTGCGCCACCACGTCTCGCCGCCGGCCGTCGTGCGTGATCGTGATCAGCGCGGGCGGAGCGGGGAAGTCGCGGTCCCACACGTCGTGCCTGATGGCCTGGAAGTGCCACACCCGCTCGCCGGTCGCGGCGCGCAGGCAGAGGATCGTGTTCGCGTAGAGGTTGTCCCCGGCGCGGTTCGCGCCGTAGAAGTCGTAGGCGGCCGAGCCGGTGGCCGCGAAGACCAGCCCGCGCGCCTCGTCGAGCGCGAGACCGGCCCAGGCGTTCGCGCCCCCGGTGTATCGCCACGCCTCCTTCGGCCAGGTCTCGTACCCCGGCTCGCCCGGGTGCGGGATCGTGTGGAACGCCCAGCGCGGCTGGCCGGTGTGGAGGTCGAAGGCGCGGATGTCGCCCGGCGTCGAGGGCAGGCCCTCGGGCACCACCGAGCCCAGGATGAGCAGGTCGCCGAAGAAGACGCCCGGCGTGTTCACGCCGATGCTGACCGTGCGCGGGTCGCGGCCTGCGAAGCCCGCGCGCAGGTCCACCCGGCCGTCGCGGCCGAACCCGCGGATCGGCCGGCCGGTCCGGGCGTCGAGCGCGTAGAGCCAGTGGCGCGCGCCGAAGTACAGCCGCCGCTCGTGGCCGCGCTCCCAGTACATCAGGCCGCGGATCCGCGTCCGGCTCGGCGTCGTGGCGTCGGGATCGGGATCGAAGCGCCACCGGGGAGCGCCGGTGGCGGCGTCGAGCGCGAACACGCGCAGCTTCGGCGAGGTCGCGTAGAGCACGCCGTGCGCCACGACGGGCTGGCACTGCATCTCGGATCCCTTGAACGCGTCGCCGGTGTCGTAGGTCCAGGCGACCTCGAGCCGCCCGACGTTGGCGGGCGTGATCTGGGTCAGCGGCGAGTAGCGCGTCTGGTCGGGGCCGCCGCCGTAGTGGAGCCAGTCGAAGGATGGGGCGGCGGCGAGGAGAGCCAGGACGGAGACGAGTGGGCGCATGGCCGCGGTTTCTACCCGCACGACCGCTCGCGCGCAACCACGGTCGCGGTCGGCGGGCTCAGACGGCGGGCTGCTGCTGGGTGAGGCAGTGCAGCGTGCCGAGCCCCCACACGAGGTCCACCGCGTGGATGCCCACCACCGGCCGGTCGGTGAACAGCTCGGCCAGGATGCCGAGCGCCTCGCGATCCGCCGGATCGTTGAAGGTCGGCACGATCACCGCCGCGTTGGCGATGTAGAAGTTCGCGTAGCTCGCCGGCAGGCGCATGCCGTCGAAGACCAGCGGCCGCGGCATGGGCAGCGCCACCACGTCGAGGCGCGCGCCGTCCTCGAGCCGTGCGTCCTGGAGCCGCTCGCGGCACTCGGCGAGCGCGCGGTGGTTGGCGTCCGAGGCGTCCGGTTCCTGGCACAGCACCACGCGCCCCGGCGAGACGAACCGGCAGACGTCGTCCACGTGCCCATGGGTGTCGTCGCCGGCGATGCCGCGTCCGAGCCAGATCACGTTGGTGACGCCCAGCGCGTCGCCGACCACGCGTTCGAGGTCCCCGCGCGCGAGCCCCGGGTTGCGCACCTGGACCGCGGGATCGAGCAGGCACTCCTCGGTCGTCAGCAGCGTGCCGCGCCCGTTCACGTCGATGCTGCCGCCCTCCAGGACCACCGGCCTTCCCGCGTGGACGACGGGGCGCAGGGCGAGACCGAGCGCCTTCGCGGCGCGCTCCGGCACCTGGTCGTCCCGCCGATGGTCCGGGTACTTGGCCCAGCCGCTGAACCGGAAGCGCACGACCGCCACTTCGCGGCGGCGCTTCACGAACATGGGGCCCATGTCGCGCGTCCAGCCGCGGTCCAGCGGCCAGCGGAAGAACTCGACACGGCTGGTCTCCGCGGCGACCTTCTGGAGGACGCGGCGGGCCTGTGCCTCGTGCCGCGCCGTGGTGACGATGATGCGGACGATCTCCCCGGGCGCGAGCTTGCGCACCATCTCGCCGTAGACCCAGGGGATCGGGCCGAACCGGCCCGGCCAGTCGGAGAGCCGGTGCGGCCAGGCGAGCCAGGTCGCCTCGTGCGGCTCCCACTCCGCGGGCATGCGGAAGCCGGACGGCTTCGCGCTCAATCGAGAAAGCGTTTTTCGAGGCCGCCGTACGCGTCGATGCGGCGGTCGCGCAGGAACGGCCAGTTGCGCCGGACGTCCTCCATCCGGGCGGTGTCCACCCTGGCGAGGACGATCTCCTCGCGGTCGGTGGAGCCCTCCGCGACGACCACGCCGAAGGGATCGGCGACGAAGGACGAGCCCCAGAACTCCAGGCCAGGCCCGCCCTCGGGCGGAACCTCGTGGCCGACGCGGTTGACCACGGCGACGTAGACGCCGTTCGCGATCGCGTGGCCGCGCTGCACCGTGCGCCAGGCGTCGCGCTGCGCGGCGCCGTGCTCCGCCTTCTCGTGGGGGTGCCAGCCGATCGCGGTCGGGTAGAAGAGCACCAGCGCGCCCTGCAGCGCGGTCAGCCGCGCGCCCTCCGGGTACCACTGGTCCCAGCAGATCAGCGTGCCGATGCGCCCCGCCTTGGTGTCGAACGCGCGGAACCCGAGGTCGCCCGGCGTGAAGTAGAACTTCTCGTAGAACGCGGGGTCGTCGGGGATGTGCATCTTGCGGTAGAGCCCCTTGACCTCGCCGTTCGCGTCGAGGATCACCGCGCTGTTGTGGAACAGGCCCGGCGCGCGCCGCTCGAAGATCGGGACGACCACGACCACGCCCGCCTCGCGCGCGACCCGCCCGAGCGCCTCGCTGCTGGGCCCCGGCACGGTCTCCGCCAGGTCGAACAGCCGCGCGTCCTCCTTCTGGCAGAAGTAGGGCGAGCGGTACAGCTCGGGCAGGCACACCACGTCCGCGCCCGCCGCCGCCGCCTCCTTCACCCGCGCGGCCGCCTTCCGCAGGTTCGCGTCCGCGTCGGCGGACATGGACATCTGCACGAGGCCGACGGTGAACGCGGCGGCGGTCATGGCCGGAGTCTACACCGCGGGTGGTGGACTCCTTCCAGAACGAGTACGATCGCGCCACCCCACCATGGAAGGAGACGCGAGCATGGACCGTCGCTCATTCGCCATCGGCTCCCTCGGCGCCGCGCTCGGCCCCACGCTGGCGGCGACGGGCGCCGGCGCGCAGACCCAGGGCACCGCGCCGGCGGGCCGGCCACGGGTGCTCGAGCTGCGCCGCTACCAGTTCCGCTTCGGCCCGATGCAGGGCCGCCACGCCGAATACGCGAAGTCGGCGCTGGTTCCCGCGCTCAACCGCGCCGGCATCAAGCCGGTCGGCGCGTTCACGATCGGCCTGGGCGTGGGCGGGCCGGCCACCTACCTGCTGCTGCCGCACCCGACGGCCGAGTCGGTGCTCACCCTCGGCGGCAAGCTGGTGGACGACGCCGACTACAAGCAGGCGGCCGGCGCGTTCCGCAGCCTGCCCGCCACGGACCCGCCCTACGTGCGGCGCGAGTCGTCGCTGGTCCTGCCGTTCGCGAGCCTCCCCGCGGTCGAGACGCCGGTGAGCGGGCCGGCACGGGTGTTCGAGCTGCGGACCTACGAGAGCCACAACGAGTCGGCGGGCCTCAAGAAGATCGAGATGTTCGAGAAGGGCGGGGAGCTGGCCATCTTCCGGCGGCTCGGGCTCGCGCCGGTCTTCTTCGGCCGGGACGTGGTGGGCAAGCACATGCCGAGCCTGACCTACATGGTGGGCTTCGGCGACATGGCCGCGCGCGAGAAGGGCTGGACCGCGTTCGGCGAGGACCCGGAGTGGGTGAAGCTCCGCGCGACCCCGGGCTACGCGAACGCGGACATCATGACCAACATCTCGATCCAGCTCCTGCGGCCGACCGACTACTCGCAGATCTAGGGTCACCCTTCTCGGAGGAGGCGATCGTGTCCGATTCCGCGTGGTTCTACCTGCGCGAGGACGGGCAACAGGAAGGGCCTGTCTCCGCTCACGAGCTGCTGCGCCGGCTGCGGAGCGGCCTGCCGGCCGACACGCTGGTCTGGCGCGACGGGCTCGGCGAGTGGACGCCGGCCTCCGGCGTGGCGGAGCTGGGCCCGAGGCGGCCGCCGCTCGCCCCCGGCGCGCCGCGCGGGCCGGCCGCGGCCGGAGGCGCCGGCGACGAGCCGCGCACGCTGAACCCGTTCCGGCTCTGGCGGCGCTCCCTGAACCTCAACGGCCGCTTCTCGCGCGGGGAGTACGCGGTCGCCTACTTCGGCACCATGGCGGCCGTCTTCGTGACCGTGTTCGCGGTGGTGTTGGCGGCCGCGGTGGCCGGCGTCTCCGACGACGTGATGGGCGCGGTCGCAGTCGTGCTCGCGCTGCTGTGGCTGCCCGTGATGCTCGTCGCCTCGATCGGCGGCGGCATCCGGCGGCTGCACGACCTCGGGAAGCCGGGCTGGTACATCGTGTTCACCTTCCTGCCGTGCCTGAACATCGTGATGCTGCTCTACATGCTGTTCGCGCCCGGCGTGGATCAGCCCTACGCCGGCGATTCCGTCTCGGGAGTGGTGGTGGCGGTCGTGGCCGTGTTCGCCCTGATCGTCGTGGGCGGAATCGTGGCCGCGATCGCGATCCCGTCGCTGCTCCGGGCGCGTGTGGTGGCCAACGAGGCGGCGGCCATCGGGGACCTGCGCGCGCTGGTCTCGGGGCAACACGCCTACGCCACCGCCAACGGCGGCTTCTTCGACGCGGAGTGGAGCTGCCTGGCGGCGCCGGCCGGCTGCGTGTCGGGCCATTCCGGCGAGCCGTTCATCGCGCCCGAGCTGACGGTCTCGCCGAAGAGCGGCTACGTGCGGGAGCTGCACGCCGGTCAGCGCTTCGCCGCCGGCGCCGCGCCCGCCGGTGTCTCGCCCTCGAGCACCAACGCGTTCGTGTTCGTGGCCTACCCGGCGGCCGCCGGGCGGACCGGCGTCCGCGCGTTCTGCGCCGACTCCAGCGGGCGGATGTGCGCGGCGGCCGACGGCTCCACGCGAGGCCTGGTCGAGACGCTGTCGAGCGAGCCCTGGGTACGGTGCCGCGCGTCGTGCCCGGACCTGCGGCGCTGACGACGGCGCCCCGACCTAGAGGCGGGGCTGCGGCGGCTTGACCGGCCGCCACGGCCACACGCCCTTGCGCCGCACGACCCGGCGATAGACCTTGTCGCCGGCCGCCACGTACAGGGTGTCCAGGTTCGGGCCGCCGAACACCGCGTTGGCGAGCGTGCCCGGGTGCGGCTTCTCGATGATCGCGGCCACGCGTCCGGGCTGGTCGCAGACCTGCAGCCCGAGCCGGGTCGCCACGTACAGGTAGCCGTCGGCGTCCACGGTGACCCCGTCGGGGAACGGGTTGGCGCCGTCGTCGAGGGTCTCGAGCCGGTAGAAGGGCTGGCCGTTCGCGAGGGCGCCGTCCGCCGCGACCTGGAAGGACCACACCGCGCCGCCGCGCGAGTCGGCCACCAGCAGCAGGGACTGGTCCGGCGAGAGGACGAGCCCGTTCGGGAACTCGAGCCCTTCGTGGACCACGCGCTTGGACCCCTTGCCGTCCACGTGCCAGATCCGCTTGTGCGACGGGTCGGTGAAGTACACCTCGCCCTTGGCGCTGACCACGAGGTCGTTCGGGGTGACGTCCTCGGCGATCACGTGGGTGGTGCCGTCGGGCGCGTAGGCCACGATGCGGTTGGCCCGGTTCTCGCACGCGTAGAGCCGGCCGTCGGGGCCGAACATCATCCCGTCGGCGCCGCCCGTCTCCTCCTTCCAGACGCTGGCCTTGCCCGTCGCGTGCTCGATCTTGTGGATGCGGCGGTTCGGCACGTCGGTGAAGAAGACGTCGCCCGCGCGGTCCACCGACGGGCCCTCCGTGAAACGGTGGCCCTGGGACACGAGCTCCCAGCCGCGTCCCGGCTCCAGGATCTCGGTGACGAAGTGCCGCTCGGCACCGGGGCGGCCGGCCGGGCGCGGGATCGGCTGGCGCCAGCCGCGCCAGAGCCAGCGCAGCGCGTCGGGGAGGATCGAGGAGCCGTGCACGCTGTTGTGGCCCTGGTCGCCGGTCACCAGCCGCACGTCGTAGCCGGCGTATTCGAGCGCGCTGGCCATCTCCTGGTTCGCCAGGAACCAGTTCCCGGAGTACAGGTTCAGGTCGCGGCTGCCCGCCTGCAGGAACACGCGCAGCGGCCGGGGCTCGGTCTTGCGGACGAGCCGCGGATAGGCGTCCGCGCCGCGCAGCCCGGTGTAGGAGCCGATGAAGGAGAGCACGCGCCGGAACGCGTCCGGCCGGTTCCAGGCCGCGGTGAACGCGCAGCTCGCGCCCGACGAGGAGCCGGCGATCGCGCGCAGGTTCGGGTCGGCGGTGAGCGCGTGCGCCTGGCCGACCTGCGGCAGGATCTCCTCGACCAGGAAGCGCGCGTAGCGGTCGCCGAGCGAGTCGTACTCGAAGCTCCGGTTGAACCGCGCCTGCTGGTCCGCGGAGGCGGCGGGGAGCACCCCGGGGTTCACGAACACGCCGATGGTGACAGGCATCTCGCCGCGGTGGATCAGGTTGTCGAACACGACCGGCACGCGCCAGCGGCCCTTCTCGTCCACGAACCCGCCGCCGTCCTGGAACACCATCACCGCGGCCGGCGTGCCCGCCGCGTACTGCGCCGGCACGTACACCCAGTAGTCGCGCACGGTGCCGGGGAAGACCGTGCTCGTCCAGGTGTGCTTCGTGACGGTGCCGGCGGGCACGCCCGGCGCGCGCTCCGACTCCGGCGGCAGCGGGTACTCCGTCTGCGCGGCCAGCGACGAGGCCACGAGGAGGGCGGCGGCGGCGATCCGGGCGCGCATCAGTCGAGGAAGAACCGGTAGTACGGCGCGCCTTGCGCTTCGCGTCTGATCATGAGGGCCAGCTCCAGTAGGTGATAGTCGCCCCACAGGCAGGACTCGCCGCAGGGCACCTTGCGGCCGGCGGGCACGTGGTCCCAGCCGTTCGGCCGGTGGTAGACGGCGTGCAGCAGCAACCCTTCGTGCGCGGGGTCGGTCGAAAGGTACGGCTCCGCGAACAGCGTGCGGGCGACGGTCAGCGCCGCCTGCCGATAGGCGTGGGCCCGGTCGCGCTCGCCGTGGGTGGAGAGCCAGTTGCCGAGGCGGAGCAGGCCCTGCGCGGCGATGGCCGCCGCGGAGCTGTCCACCGGCTCGTGGTCGTTGAAGGGCTCGGCCGGGCGCGACAGGTAGTCGCCGAGCCGCGCCAGCCCGGGCGCGCCGGTGTCCCAGTAGGGGACGCCGTCCGTGGGCGTGTTCCGCACGAAGAAGTCCGCGGTGGCCTCGGCCACCTCGCGGACGCGCGCGACCGTCTCCCGGCGGTCGCCGAGGCCCGCGAACGCGGCGTCGGTGAGGTGGGAGAGGAACTCGAGCTGCTCGGCGTACCCGCACACGATCCAGGCCAGCCCGCGCGTCCAGGTCGAGAACGGCGAGTAGCCCTGCTGGGTGCTGGGGCAGCGGTACGCGCCGTCGTTCAGGTTGAAGATGGACTCGTGCGCGACGCGTCCGCGCACGTCGTAGGCGTCGCGCCCCTTGCCGAAGTACACGTTCCACTGCGCGGTGGCGTCGGCGTGCTGGAGCAGGCGGGCCAGCAGCGAGACCGGACGGTCGCCTTCGCCCATCAGCACGTGTCCGAGCTGGTGGGCCAGCGCCAGCGCGCGCAGGGAGCGGATCGTGTCCGCGAACAGGGATTGCGGCCCGTTGAACGAGCAGATGTAGCCGCGGTCCGGCCCCAGCCGCGTCCAGCGCGCGGCCTGCACCGCGCCGCTCGCCTTCAGCGCCAGCTCGTAGAACGCGCGCTGCCACGGGTCGGCCTCCAGGCGGCCCTCGTGCATCAGGCGCAGCAGGTTGCCGTAGGTGCTGACGTTGTTGAAGCCGTGGTCGTGCACGCCCACGTGCGTCAGATGCGACGCCATGCGCTCCACGGTGGCCCGGCGGCCGATGTCCAGGAAGCGCGCGTCTCCGCCGGCGTCGAACTGCAGGATGGCGGCGCCGAACTGGAAGCCCTGTGTCCACTCGGTCCAGCCGCGGCTCGAGTACCGGCCCTCGACCGTGAACACCGGAGTGCCGTGCGCCGGGTTCCAGCGCTGGTGCAGGCCCACGATCTTGGCCGCGGAGAGCGCGAAGACGCGGTCCGTGGCGGAAAGCAGCGCGCGGGCGTCGAGCGCGGGGTCGGTCTTCAGCATCTACAGCCTCTGCAGGTGCAGGCCGCCGTCCACGTTGACCACGTCGCCGGTGGAGAAGGGCACGCGGCCCTCGACCAGCGCGGCGACCGCGCGCCCCACGTCCTCGGCCGTGCCCCAGCGCCCCTGCGGCACCAGGCCGTCGGCGATCAGGCGGTCGTACTTCTCCTTGACCCCGGCCGTCATGTCCGTGGCCATGACGCCCGGCCGCACCTCGAAGACCTGCACGCCCTCCGCGGCCAGCCGCGTGGCCCAGAGCTTCGTGGCCATGGAGAGGCCCGCCTTCGAGACGCAGTATTCGCCGCGGTTGACCGAGGCCATGTCGGCCGAGACGGAGGTGACGAACACCAGCTTGTAGCCGCCGGGCAGGCGCGCCTGGCGCGGGTGCGCGAGCCAGTGCCGCGCGGCCGCCTGCGACAGGAAGTAGGGCCCCTTCAGGTTCACGGCGATCAGCTCGTCGAAGCTCTCCTCGGTCGCGTCCACGATGTCGGCGCGCACGCGCGGCGCGATGCCGGCGTTGTTCACCAGCGCGTCGAGCCGGCCCTGGGCGGCCAGCGTCTCCTCGAGGATGCGCCGCCGGTCCGCCGCGCTCGCCACGTCGCCGCCGACGACCGTGAAGAGCTGGGCGGCGTCGCGGGCGAGCTCGCGGCAGGCCGCCTGCGTCTGCTCCGCGGCGGCGCGGTTGGTCGCGTAGTGGATGGCGACGCTGTGCCCGTCTTTCGCCAGCGCCTCGGCCACGCCCCGTCCCAGCCCCCGGCTCGCCCCGGTGACGAGGACCGCGGCCGGCGCGCTGTCGGGGGTCATGGGCGCCGGATTATCACACGCGCCACGCGGCCGCGGTCCGCGTGATCTCGCGCAGGCACCTGGGCCATACTCGGCGCCATGCTCCAGCTCTTCGCGTTGCTCCTCGCCGCGGCGGCGGTCGCGCCGCCCGCGCCGGCCGACCTCGTGCTCACCGGGGCGGCCGTCTACACCATGGACCCCGCCCGATCCTGGGCCGAGGCGGTGGCGGTGCGCGGCGGCCGCATCGTGTTCGTGGGCAGCGGCGAGGGCGCGCGCGCGCTCGCTGGGCCGCGCACGCGCGTGCTCGACCTGGCCGGGCGCATGGTGCTGCCCGGCTTCCACGACGCGCACATCCACCCGGTCAGCGGCGGCGTCGAGCTGACCCAGTGCAACCTGAACGACCTGCCCGACGAGGCCGCGGTCGTGGCGCAGGTGCGCACGTGCGCCGAGGCCGCCAGGCCGGACGGATGGGTGGTGGGCGGCGGCTGGGCGCTGCCGGTGTTCCCGGGCGGAGTGGCCCTGAAGGCCACCCTCGACGCGGCCACCGGCGGGCGGCCGGCTTACCTGAGCGCGGCGGACGGCCACTCGGCCTGGGTGAATACGAAGGCGCTGGCCATCGCGGGTGTGACCGCGGCCACCAGGGACCCCGTGAACGGCCGCATCGAGCGCAACGCCGACGGCGACCCGGTCGGCACCCTGCGCGAATCGGCGATGGACCTGGTCGGCCGGCACTTGCCGGCGCCGACCGCCGCCGTCCGCCTGGAGGGGCTCCGCCGCGCGCTGGCGAAGCTCGGCGCCGCCGGGGTGACCGCGGTGCAGGAGGCGAGCGCGTCGCGCCAGGCGCTCGAGACCTACCGCGAAGCGGAGAAGCAGGGTGCGCTCACGGTCCGCGTCACCGCGGCGCTCTCGACCGACCTCACGCGCGGACCCGAGCAGGCGGCCGACCTCGAGCGCCTCCGCGCCGGGTTCGCCAGCGCGCGCGTGCGGCCGGTGGCGGCGAAGATCTTCGCGGACGGCGTGATCGAGGGCCGCACCGCCGCGATGATCGAGCCGTACCTCGACCGCCCGGGCTTCCGCGGCGAGCCCAACCTGCCCGCGGCGAAGATGGACGCGCTGGTGGCGCGGCTGGCCGAGGCCGGCTTCAGCGTGCACGTGCACGCGATCGGCGACCGCGCGATCCGCGAGACGCTCGACGCGATGGAGAAGGTCCAGGCCGTGCGCGCCGCGCGGGACCTGCGCTTCCAGATCGCGCACGCGCAGGTGATCCGCCCCGAGGACGTCCCGCGCTTCCGCCGGCTGGGCGTGGTGGCGAACTTCCAGCCGCTCTGGGCCTACGCGGACCCCTACATCGAGGACCTCACCTGGCCCGCGCTCCGCCGCGAGCTTTGGGAGGCGATCTACCCGGTGCGCAGCGTGGCCCGCGCCGGCGGCGTGGTGGCGTTCGGCAGCGACTGGTCGGTGACGTCCCTGGTGCCGCTGGAGATCATCCAGGTCGCGGTGACGCGCCAGAGCCCGGACGAGCAGCCGGTCGAGGTGATGCAGCCGGAGGAGCGCCTGGACCTGCCGGAGGCGCTGGCCGCCTACACGATCGGCGCCGCCTACGCGATGGGCCTGGAGAAGGAGACGGGCTCCATCGAGGTGGGCAAGCGCGCCGACCTGGTGGTGCTGGCCGAGAACCTGTTCGAGGTGCCGCCGCGCCGCCTTGGCCGGACGAAGGTCGTCATGACCCTGCTCGACGGCGAGGTCGTGTACGAGGCCCGCTGATCCCCGTCATCTCTGGACCTTGTCCCCGTCGATCTCCACCACCACCACCGTGGCCATCGGGTCGTGGATCGGGCGCGGGATCACGAGCCGCGGGCGCCCGTCTTCCACCTGCACCTCGACCGGCTCCTTGTCCGCGAGGCGGTAGGCG
>DATBIZ010000179.1:0-3685 GCA_036556645.1 Vicinamibacteria bacterium
CGTCACGGGGTCTCGTGGAAACGGAACCGGGTTTGCGTTCCTGAGCCCCCGGTGGATCGTGACCGCGAAGCACGTGGTGACCGCCGATCCCCCGACCCTACCGCGGGCGGTCTTCACCCAAGGTCGCCCATATTCCGCGCGACTTCTCTTCGCCGATCCCCGCGTGGACCTGGCGGTCCTGGAGCTGCTCGGCGAGCCGCCTTGCCGCCGGCCGCTCATGCCGGCTGATCGGACGTCCGAAGCGGCCGGGCTGATGTGCGTGGGCTACAAGCCCTCCCTCGGCGATCGCGCGCGCGGCCGGTACACGACCGTCGTCAGCCACGCCGCGTGGCACGAACGCTCCAGACGGCAGCGCGACGGTTACGAGGAGGACCTGTTCATCTTCCCGGCGCCCGACGGTGAGCCCGGCCACTCCGGCGGTCCCGTCCTGACACCGGACGGGGCGGTCGTGGCCGTGATCGCGGACGGGATCACGCTCGCAGGACAGCGTCTGCTTCGGGCGACGTCCATCGGTCCTCTTCGAGACCAACTGGCTCAGCGGCAGTAGCCGTGCTGACCGACGCCTGCGCCGGGCATGGCGCCTGGTGCGGCTCCACGAGCATGGCGTCGCCGAATTCGTGCGTGACGTAGCCGCCGGCCTCCGCGGCGCGCCACGCCTCCGCCAGGAGCGTCGGCGACGCGAACGCGCCCAGCAGCGCGAAGTGGCTCGAGCCGGGCTCGTGCAGGCCGGTCAGGACGCCGTCCACCACGCGCGGCTGGTACGAGGGGCCGATCACGAGATCCGTGAGGCCCGCGCGCGCGCCGATTGCTCCGTCGCGGGCCGCGGATTCGAGCGCCCGCACGACCGTGGTTCCGACCGCCACCACCCGCCCGCCGAGCGCGTGCGCGCGGCGCACGGCCGCCGCCGTGCCGGGCGGCACTTCGAACCGCTCGGGCAGCGGCAGCCGGGCGTCGAGCGCCGGGTCTCCGGTGGCGGACAGCCCCGCCGCGTGCGTCACCGCCGCCAACCGGACGCCCGCGCCGCGCAGCCTCGCGAGCAGCTCGCCGGTCAGCGGGCGGCCGGCCGACGGCGTCTCCACCGCCCAGGGCCTCGCCGCGTACGCGGTCTGGACGTCCCACAGCTCCAGCGGCCGCGCCAGGTGGGAGTACTGCACCGGCCGACCGTGCCGATAGAGCGCGCTCCAGAACGCTCGGCCTCCCGGATCGAACACGATCTCGACCAGGCGCGGCGACTCCGGGCGCAAGGCGGCCACGCGTGCGCGCAGGTCGGGGGCGATCGTGATCACCTGGCCGGGCCGCAGCGCCGCCGGCGCCGGCCGGTCCTCCGTGCGCGAGCGCCAGTCGCCCTCGCCGAAGAGGACCACGGTCCAGCGGCCGTCGTGCTCGGGCCCGGTGAGGCGCAGCTCGAGCGGCTCGCCGCGCGGTCCGACGCCGCGCAGCGACGCCGGCAGGGTCGCGGCATCGTTCACGACCAGGAGGTCGCCGGGGCGGAGCAGGTGCGGCAGGTCGCGTACGCGCCCGTGCGCGTGGGTGCCCGCGCGCGGGTCCAGGCGCAAGAGACGGGTGTCGAGCGGCTCCGCTCGCGGCGCCGCCGCGGCTCTCACGCCGCCACCTCCGTGGACCGGATCTGGTCCACGATCCGCCGCGCGACGTCCTCGGGGCGCGCGAGGCGGGAGCGATCCGCCTCCGGCATCGCCTCGGCGTGCATCGCGGTGTCCATCTCCCCGGGGTCCACGGTCAGGAAGCGGACGCCCATCTCCGCCAGCTCCGCGTCCCAGATGCGGGCCAGGTGGTCGAGGGCCGCCTTCGACACCCCGTAGGCGCCCCACCTCGGATACGCCACCCGACCCGCGTCGGAGGTGACGTGCACGACCAGCCCGCCGCCGCGCAGGGCCATGCCTCCGGCCAGCGCGCGCGTGAGGCGGAACGGGCCGACCAGGTTCACCTGCAGGACGCGCTCGAGGTCCTCGCACTCGGTGTCGAGCAGCAGGCGCAACGGAGTCGGCCCCAGCGTGCTCGCGTCGTGGACCAGGAGGTCGATCGGGCCGACCAGCGCGGCGGCCGCGCCCGCCACCCGGTGGATGTCGCTCTTCTCGCCGACGTCGCCGGGCACCGCGTGCGCGACGCCGCCCGCGCCGCGGATCTCCGCGGCCACGCGCTCGAGAAGGTCCCCGCCCCGGGCCACCAGGGCCACGCGCGCTCCCGCGCCCGCCAGCTCCCGCCCGAGCGCGGCTCCGAGCCCCTTGCTCCCGCCGGTGACGAGGGCGGCCGTGCCTGCGATCCTCATCCGATCACCTCTCCGGTCCGAGGTTACGGCCGCTCATCCAAGAAGTGAGCGCGGTTGCCAAAGGATTGGCGGAAGGCTATCGTGCGGGCATGTCCGGCGATCTCCCGGCGCGCCTGGGGTCCAACATCCGCCACCTGCGCGAGGCGCGCGGGCTCACCCAGGAGCAGATGGCGAAGCTCTCGGGCGTCCCGCGCGCGACCTGGGGGCACCTGGAATCCGGCTCCGCGAACCCGACCCTGGCCGTGCTCCACCGGGTGGCCAGCGCGCTGCAGGTGCCGATCGAGGAGCTCACCGCCGCGCCGCGCGCCTCGTGCCGCTACTACCCCCGCACCGCGCTGCCGAGCCGCCGGCAGGGCGACGCGGTGATCCGCGGGCTGCTGCCCGACCGCGTGCCCGGCATGGTCATCGACCGCATGGAGATCGCCGCGGGCGGCCGGGTGACCGGCGTCCCCCACATGCCCGGGACCCGCGAGTACCTGACCTGTGAATCCGGCCAGATCCGCCTGGCCGTGGCCGGAGAAGAGTGGACGCTGGACGCGGGCGATGTGGTAGTCTTCCGCGGCGATCAGCGACACTCCTACCGCAACCCGGGCACGCGCAGCGCCGTCGGCTATTCGGTGGTCCTGCTCGCGCCGGTCGGGTGAGGGCCGCCGGTCGGGGTTCTCCCTCAGAACGCAGAAGGTGAGCGCTTCCGTGAAGACACCGGTCCTCTTGGCCGCGGAGCCCGAGCAGGGAGACGCGCGGTCGGCCGTCTCCTTCGACAGCATCGAAGGCTCGCACGATTACGTCTGCCGGCTCGGGCAGGCGGTGGACGACGCGATCTGCCAGATCGAGACGGACATCCGCCTCGCCACCGCCAACGGCGCCACGCGGCGCGTGGAGGCGCTGCGGCTCGCCGCCTACAAGCTGGTGCTACTGCGAGGGCACTTCGTATCGAGCCGCCGGCTCCTCAACGACCTGCGCACGCTGCGGCGGCTGCTCCTGCAGGAGCGCGCCGCTCCCCGCGGCTGAGCTCCGGGGCCGCCGGTCAATACGAGTCGGACTTCCGGGCGACCACGTAGCCCGCGTCCTCGAACCCCATCTCTTCGAGGTCCGCGCCGGCGGCGCCACAGTCGGCGCACTTGAAACCGCCCAGCGGGTGCCGGGCCGGGTTGTGATGATCTCTGAGGAAACAGCGCAGTCGGGCCAACATATCGAAAATTCCACCTTCCCAGGAACGCAACGGGACGACGCCGATATTAGATGCAACGATCGTTCCAACCCGTTTGTTCCGCGTGGCAAGGCCCACACCCGGAAGGTCTGCCAGCTCAGCGAGTTACACGGCCGCCTCCAGCGGACGGCCCGGCGGCTCGGAAAGGGTCCTCCGTTGTGGACATTCGTTCCGTGATCCACCGCCGG
>DATBIZ010000180.1:0-15964 GCA_036556645.1 Vicinamibacteria bacterium
ATGAACGCGACGCCCGCGTCGGTCACCTCGAGGCCGACGGGACTCTGGGCCGGATCGTCGAAGTCCCAGGCCTGCCAGGTCGCCGTGCCCGTTTCGACGGGAGCTCCGGGCGTCAACCGGAAGAGTCGTGAGTACGGCGCGCGGCTCACGAACCAGACGCCGGAGTCGGGACCGCTGGCCGCTCTGGCCACGATACCGGCGGGCTGGCTCGTCGGGCGGCCGAGGACCGGCGGAATGTCCCAATGAGTGAACGTCGCGGTCGGCGCCTGCGCAACGAGCCGACCCGACGACAACGCGGTCGCGGCCAGAGCCAGGCTCAGGAAGGCGGACCCTTTCGATACCGACGGTCGTCCTCGCGTCATCAATGGAAGACGGGTGCTCATGTGTGACCCTCCGCGTGTCCCGTGTGTACGCTGTTCGAGCGCAATCTCGTGTGAATTGGCAAGCGGCATGCCAAGACGGCCGCGCGGCGACGGCGCGCCCGTGAGTCGCGCAGTGGACAGAGGGGGCAGCCCTGACGAGGGCTAGGGCGCGGCCAGGAACCGCAGGATCTCCCGCATCACCCGCCCGGCGTGGTCCGTCTCGAACAGGAACTGCGCGTGCGCCGAGCCGTCGAGGAGCACCATCTCCTTCGGCTCCGGCGCCGCGTCGAACTGGGCCTGGATCCTGGGCAGCCGCGGGGTGCCGGGAGCGCTGCCGCTGCGGTCGTCGCGGGCGACGATGTACAGCTTGCGCACGGTCAGCTTCCCGGCCGGCACCGTGGCCGCGGCGCCGAGCAGCACGACGCGCTCGACCTGGCCGGGCGCCGCCGCCGCGGCGTCCGCGGCGGCGGTGCCGCCCATGCTGCCGCCCACCAGGGACACGGTCTTCGCGCCGCCCTCCCGCAGGTAGCGCACGGCGGCGAGCACGTCCAGCGGCGAGCCGAAGTCGCCGCGCGTGGCCGGCGGCCCGTCCTTCGACAGGCCGAAGCCCCGCATGTCGATGGCCAACACGCGGAAGCCCGCGTCCAGGAGCGCGGGCACCTGCCCGCGCCAGCTCGCCTTCGTGAACCGGCCGCCGTGGACCAGCACGACCGCGCGCTCGCCCGAACCGTATTCGTCGGCGTGGATCGTCCAGCCGTCCTCGGTCGGGAACGTCACCGCGCGCGGCGCGGGCGCCGCGGCGAGCAGGGCGAGCAAGGCCGAGATCAACACGCTCATGGGGTCATCGTATTCCAGCCTCCCATCCGTTCGGGTATGCTGCGAGCTTGCCCGCAGAGCTCGTGCTCAAGCCTTCGGCCGCTCTCAACCAGGAGCAGGGCCACGCTCTGGCGGTGGCGGCCGAGACCCTGCCGGACGGTTGGACCGTGGTGGCGGAGGCCGATCCGACCGGCGACCAGATCACGGTGCGGATCGTCGGCCGCAACTTCGCCACCATGTCGCGCTTCGCCGCCCGCACGCACCCGGATCAGTTCGGAGCGTACCTGGCGCGGGTGCGGCGCGACCACGGGTAGCAGCGCCGGGACTATCATCGCGGCGATGGACCCCTGCACGAGCGATCCCGTGGCCGGCACGTTCCAGCCGGTGGGCCCGATCCTCGCGGACCTCGGCGGCTTCACCGTCCGGCGGTTCCTGCCCCGCCGCGAGCGGCGGATGGTCGGCGCGTGGTGTTTCCTCGACGCGTTCGGCCCGCTGACGTTCGGTGCGAAGAAGGTGATGGACGTGCCGCCGCACCCGCACGTCGGGCTGCAGACGGTCTCCTGGCTGGCGGACGGCGAGGTGCTGCACAACGACAGCCTGGGCGCACGGGCGGTGGCCCGCCCTGGCACCGTGAACGTGATGACCGCGGGCCGCGGCATCGCCCACGCCGAGGAGACGCCCGCGCAGAACTCGGGCCGGCTGCACGGCTTCCAGCTCTGGGTCGCGCTGCCGGACGCCGACCGCCACGTGGAGCCCGCGTTCGTCCACGAAGCATCGCTGCCCACGGTCGAGCTGGCCGGCGGCCGCGCGACCCTGTTCGCCGGCGCGCTCGCCGGAGCGCGCGCGGCGACGCGGATGTTCTCGCCGATCGTGGGCGTGGAGCTGACGGCGGCCGCGGAGGGGTGCCTCCACCTCCCGCTCGATCCCGAGTTCGAGCATGCCCTGCTGCCGTTCGAGGGCCACGGCGACCTGGACGGCCAGTCCGTGGCGTCCGACGCCCTCTACTACCTCGGCACCGGCCGCCGCGCGCTGGCCCTGCGCGCCGGCTCCTGGCCGTTGCGCGCCCTGCTGCTCGGCGGCGTGCCCTTCCGCGAGACGATCCTGATGTGGTGGAACTTCGTCGCGCGCACGCCCGACGAGGTGCGCGAGGCGCGCGAGGACTGGCAGGCGGGCCGGCGCTTCGGCGAGGTCCGCGCCTACGCCGGCGCGCGCCTCGACGCGCCGCCGCTGGCCGCGCGGCCGGTGCCGGCCAACCCGATGAGCTGACCGTGGACGCCCTCGCCCTCGACACGCCGGCCGTCTACGTGGACCTCGACGCGCTCGAGCGCAACCTCCGGAACATGCAGGCCCGCGCCCGCGGGTGGGGCGTGAAGCTCCGCCCCCACACCAAGACGCACAAGATCCCCGAGATCGCGCGCATGCAGCTCGAGGCCGGGGCGAGCGGCATCACGGTGGCCAAGCTCGGCGAGGCGGAGGTGCTGCCCGGCGACGACGTGCTCGTGGCCTATCCGCTGATGCCGGAGAAGCTGCCGCGCCTGCGCGCGCTGGCCCGCGAGCGCCGGGTCACGGTCGTGGTGGACTCGGTCGAGGCGGCGCGCGGCCTGCCGGGCGTCGGCGCGCTGGTCGAGGTGGACGTGGGGGTGGGCCGCTGCGGCGTGCGCACGCCGGAGCAGGTGGTGGCGGTGGCCCGCGCGTGCAGCGAGTTCCGGGGCCTGTTCTACTGGCCCTCGTGGCTCGACGCGGAGGGCTTCCGGAAGGCCCGTGCCGCGCTCGACGAGGACATCGCCGCGCTGAAGGCGGCCGGCTTCGACGTGCCGGTCGTGTCCGGCGGCTCCACCCCCGGCGCGGACAAGACCGCGCTGATCCCGGCCACCACGGAGATCCGCCCGGGGACCTACGTCTTCCACGACGCGAGCTGCCTGGCGAACGGGCTGGCCACGCTCGAAGAGTGCGCGCTGCGCGTGCTGGTCACGGTGGTGAGCACGGCCGTGCCCGGACAGTGCGTGGTGGACGGCGGCAGCAAGACCTTCTCCAGCGACGCCACGGTCAACGTGGGCACGTTCGGCCTGTTTCCCGACCGGCCGGACTGGACCATGCACAAGATGAACGAGGAGCACGGCTACGTGAAGATCGGCGCCCCGGCCCGCGTCGGGGAGAAGGTCTGGGTCGTGCCGAGCCACGTGTGCGCGACCGTGAACATGCACGACGAGGTCGCCTACGGGCGGCGCGGCCGCGTCGAGGGCACGTGGAAGGTCGCGGCGCGCGGCCGCGTGCGCTGACGCACGCCCGTTCCGTTCTCCTGTTCGTGTAGCCGTCTCGAACCCGTCTCTCTCCACCACGAACAGGAGGCCCACATGGGCAAGTCTCGAACCCTGGGATGCCTCTTGGCACTGGCGTCCGCGGTGCCACTGTCCGCCGGGACGATCAAGGTCCCGGCCGGCTCCAACCTCGTCGTCTCCCAGCGGGAAGACCCCTCGACGATCGAGCACCTGCCGCTGCAGAACCTGATCACCTGGGAGATCTTCATCCTCCACGGCGTGTGCTCCGGCGGCACGTGCCGGGGCGGCACGCAGAACGGGCAGGCCTGCGCGATGGACACGGACTGCCCGGCGCCGCCGCTGACCATCACCGGGGGCACCGCGCAGTTCTACGACGCGGCCGGGAACCCGATCGACGATCCGGTGCTCGGACCTCTGGCCATCACCCCGGCGACGATCGAGCAGGTCGTCACCGAGTACCCCACGGACCCGCCGGGGCCGCTCGGGCCCCAGGTCGTGCTCGGTCCCGACGGCGCCATCCTGCCGGAGCACGCCAACGTGGCGCTGCCGTTCCCGTTCGAGAAGGTCTCGCACAACTTCGTGCCCGCTTCGGTGGAGATGAGCCTCTGCTTCAAGGAGTTCGAAGGGCCGGGCGGCACCTGCCCGGACCCGCTCGAGGTGAAGGGCGTGACCCTGGCCGAATACCGCGTGCCGGCGGGCCAGACCTACATCTACCCGCTGCAGAACCCGTCCATCTACCCGTCGGGCATCCTGTTCACGGGCGCCGGCGGCGGCCACGAGATCGGCGACAACCACCGCCTCGCGCGCAACCAGCGCTACGCCTACGACGTCGGGGTGCTCGTCAACGGCGTGGACTGCACCGACGGCTGCGACGCCAACCCCGACTACTTCATCTACACGGAGCCGGTGTACGCGGTGGCGGACGGCGTGGTGGTGGTGGCCGAGAAGGACCATCCCGAGAACCCGGCGCCCGGTCCGGTCTTCGCGCCCGGGGCGGGCCAGTGCCCGAGCCAGCGGTGCGACGGCCTTTCGCAGGACACCTGCGACGGCAACGAGTTCCCCGGCTCCGGCAACCAGATCGTGCTCGTACACGGCAACGGCGAGTTCACGACGATGGCCCACATGACCACCGGTTCGAACAGCCTCTGGAGCTGCGACGACTCGATCCTGCAGGGATGGCAGCTCGGCAACGTGGGCAACGTCGGCACCTCCGGCGCGCCGCACCTGCACTACTCGTCGCTGAACACGCCGAGCCCGGAGGACGGCGGGGCCCGGAGTTTCCCCATGTACTTCAACAACATCCAGTTCCCCACCGCGGGCTACGGGCCGAAGCGGCAGCTCGACGTCGCCATGCTCTCCGGCACCCAGTGGACGGTGCTGGCGCCGCCGGCACCCCTCCCCGCCAACCCCACCCTGCCGGGCGGCAGCGAGGCGGAGCCCAACGACGGCCTGGCCGCGCACAACACGGTGGCCCTGCCGGCCGGCGTCGCCGGGACGGCGGAGGTCGCCGACGTGGGTGAGATGGCGGTGCGCGGCGACGGGATCGAGGACGTCTACCGCCTCGACCTGGCCGCGCCGGACGCGGTGCGGTTCGAGCTGACGACCGCTTCGGCGACGCAGAACCTCGACCTGTACGTCACCACGCCGGACCTGCGCGTGCTCAACGAGACCCACCAGGGCACCGCCCGCAGCGGTCCCGAGCGGGTGTGCCTGGAGCTGCCGGCCGGTCCCGTCTATGCGTTCGTCAGCAACGTGGACGGTCCCGGCAAGACCGCGGACGCGCCCTACACCTTCACCGCGGCCAGCGACCCGCAGACGATCGCCTGCGCGGTCACGAACGCGGTCCAGCCGGTGCCGGTGGACGGCGCCTGCCAGGCCACGGTCGAGTTCACCCTGGCCCTGCACGACAACTGTTGCCTCGACCCGGCCACGCTGGAGGTGAAGGCGGCCGCCGCGAATCCGACCGCCAACGCCACCCTGGGCCCGGTGGAGCTGGATCCCCCGGTCGTCCTCGGTCCCCGGGACGTCACCGTGTCGGGGCGCGTCGCGGTCTCCGGCCTCACGAGCTGCCCCGCGGTGGTGCAGGTGCAGGCCAGCGCCAAGGACTGCAGCGGAAACAGCGTGAGCACGATCACGCAGGGCACGGGCTGCTCGACCGGCGTGGTGGACCTGACCCCGCCCTCGCTGCTCTCCACGCTGGCCGCGGCCGCGCTCTGGCCGCCGAACCACGACCTGGAGGACGTCGGCCTCACGAACCAGGTGTCCGACAACTGCGACGGGAACGTGGCCGGCTCGCTCGAGCAGAAGGCCTGGAGCGACGAGGCGGAGATCGGCGGCGGCAGCGGCAGCCATGCCCCGGACGCGGTGTTCGGTCCCGGGCTCCGCCTGCGCGCCGAGCGCGAGGGCGGCGGTGACGGCCGCGTCTACCTCGTGTCCGGGAAGGTGGTGGACGCCTGCGGGAACCCCGGCTTCTCCTGCGTCACCGCCGGCGTGCCGCACGGAGGCGGCGCCGCCGCCGCCGCCTCCCTGGCGGCGCAGGCCGCCGCGGCCGACGCTCTCTGCGAGGCGAACCTGGCGACGCCGCCGCCCGGCTTCACCGCGATCGGCGTCAGCGCGCCCGTCGGTCCGAAACAGTAGGCGACACCCCGGGGCGGGCGGGCGGCGCACGGCGCCGTCCGCCCGCGGACAAAACGTCGCGCGTTGTGCGCGTCCGCACAGCCTGCCGGCATGTTCCATCGTCTGTAACCCACGAAACCACCGGAACCACAGCTCGCAGGCACGGTCGCCGCGAGCCCACCGGAAACGCGGAGAGCAGGAGAGGGGCGGAGCCATGCGATTCGACGACGACGAGGTCCACGTCTGGAAGGTGCGGCTGCCTCAGGGGTGGGGCTGGACCCTGGGCGACGCGAGCGCGCTCGCGCTCCGCCGGATCCTCGGTCCCTCGCCACGAGCGCGGACCGTGCCGTTCGAGCGCTCGGACGCGCGCGACCTGATGCTGGTGGCGGTGTCGCGGTCGCTGCGCGCGGGAGTGGCCCCCGGCCGCGCCCGCACGCTCGACCACGGCCTGGTCAGCCGGAGCTGGTTCAGCCCCGAGGAGCAGCGCGCGCTGGACGGCCTGCCCCATTCCCAGCGGCGGCGGGCCTTCTTCCACGCCTGGGCGCGCAAGGAGGCCTACATCAAGGCCATCGGCCTCCCCGTGGCGCCGGCGGCCGACGCCTGCCGGCCTCGATCCGCCGGGGCCGCGGGGCGCTGATCCGGGCCATGAACGACCTTCGCGGCAAGGCCGTCCTGATCACCGGCGGGACGATGGGCATCGGCCTCGCCACCGGGCTGGCCTTCGCGCGGCAGGGCGCGCACTGCACGCTGACGTGCAAGTGGGGCACCGCGGACGAGGACGGCGTCCGGCGCGCGTTCCGGGACGAGGGCCTGCCCGTGCCCGCGATCGAGACCGCCGACGTGAGCCGCGAGGAGGACACGGCGCTGCTGCTCGACCGGATCGCGCAGCGCCACTCCGCGATCGAGGTCTTCGTCTCCAACGTCTCGCAGGCGCTGGTGGTCCGGGACCTCGAGGACTACTCCAAGCGCGCGCTGTTCAAGAGCATCGAGTACAGCGCCTGGCCGCTCTACGACTACGCGCAGAGGATCAAGGACCGCTTCGGCGCCTGGCCGCGCTACATCGTGGGGCTCTCCAGCGGAGGGCCCGACCACTTCTACCAGAACTACGACTTCGTGGCCGCCTCGAAGGCGGTGATGGAGACGCTCGTCCGCTACCTGAACTACCGCCTGTTCGACCAGGGCGTGCGCGTGAACGTGGTGCGCTCGCGGCTCGTGCGCACCGAGTCGCTGCGCGCCACCTTCGGGCGCGAGTTCGAGGAGTTCGCCGAGCGCTTCAACCTGCGCGGCCAGTTCATCGAGTGCGAGGAGGTGGCGGACGCCATCCTCGCCCTCTGCAGCGGGCTGCTGGACGGCGTGAGCGGACAGGTGCTGATGGTCGACCGAGGCACGACCTTCTGCGACAACCTGATGCGCCTCTACAACGAGCAGGACCGGCTCGCGCTCGCCGAGCCGGTGCCCGCGCGGAAAGGAGCCTGAGAGATGAGCCGGGAGCACGTGCTGGGCGTGGTGAAGAAGCACCTGATGGACGTGGTGGACGGCCTGGGCGAGGACGCGATCGACCCGTCCCGCTCGATGAAGGAGCTGGGCGCGAACAGCCTCGACATCGTGGAGGTCGTCTCCTGCGCGATGCGCGAGCTGAAGGTGAAGGTGCCGCGCTCCGAGCTGTCGAAGCTGACCAACGTGGACGGGCTGGTGGACCTGCTCCACCGCACGGCCACGCAGGGCACCGCGGTCGCGGCCGGCTGATCGGCGGGGGGGAGCGATGGTGGACCTCAGGGGCCGGACCGCGCTGGTCACGGGCGGGACCATGGGCATCGGCCTGGAGACGGCGGTGGCCCTGGCCGCGGCCGGGGCGCGCCTCGCCGTCACGTACAAGTGGGGCACCGCCGACGAGGACGAGGTCCGGCGGCGGTTCGCGGCGGCGGCCGCCCCCCCGCCCCTGATCGTGCGCGCGGACGCGGCGCGCGAGGAGGACACCGCGGAGGTGATGGCGCGCCTGCGCGGCTTCGGCCGGCTGGACATCTTCGTCAGCAACGTGTCGGCCGCGCTCGTGGTCGGCGGCCTCGACGACTACTCGCGGAAGGACCTCCACCGCACCATAGACGCCAGCGCCTGGCCGCTGGTGGCCTACACGGAGGCGATCCGCCGCACCTTCGGGCGCGCGCCGCGCTACATCGTCGGCCTCTCCTCCACCGGCGTGGACCACTACACGCGCGGCTACGACTTCATGGCCGCCTCCAAGGCGGTGCTGGAGACCCTCGTCCGCTACCTGAACTACCGGCTGGCCGGCGAGGACGTGCGCATCAACGTCGTGCGCTCGCGGAACGTGCGCACGCAGGCGCTGTTCGACACCTTCGGCGCCGGCTTCGAGCAGTTCGCGCGCCGCTTCGTCCGCGACGAGCACTTCGTGGACGCGCGCGAGGTCGCGGAGGCGGTGCTGGCGCTGGCGAGCGGGATGCTCGACGGCTTCAGCGGCCAGGTCCTGACCGTGGACCGCGGCATGACCTTCTTCGACAACCTGATGCGCCTCTACCACGAGCGTGAGGCGCTGGGGCTCTGATGCGCGTGCTGGTCACCGGCGCGAGCGGCTTCATCGGCTCGGTGGTGGCCCGCCGGCTGCTCGCGGACGGCTCCCACGTGCGGTGCCTGGTGCGGCGCACCAGCGCCATCGGACGCCTGCCCACCGCGGCGGTGGACCTCGCCTACGGCGACGTCCGGGACGCGAAGGCGGTGGAGCGCGCGGTGTCCGGCTGCGACGCGGTCGTCCACCTGGCCTGCCCCTCGGCCTGGACCGCGATCCGCTCCCCGGAGATGGAGGCGGCGGTGGTGGCGGGGACGCGCCACGTCCTGGAGGCCTGCGTCCGCCGCGGCGCGCGGCGCGTGGTCTACGTGTCGTCGGTGATGGCGATCGGGGCCAGCCGGCGCCCGCAGGTGCTGCACGAGGACTCGGTCAGCCCCGAGCCGCTGTCGCGCTTCGTGTACGTCCGCGCGAAGCGGGCGGCGGAGGGGCTCTGCCGCCGGGCCGCCGCGCACGGCCTCGGCGCCGTGATCGTGAACCCGGGCGAGGTCTACGGCCCCGGCGACACCGGCCTGGTCACCGCGGGCAACCTGCTCGACTTCGCGCGCAGCTCGCCCGTGCTGGCCTGTCACGGCGGGGTCACCGTCGCGCACGTGGACGACGTGGCCGAGGGCATCGTCTCCGCGCTCGAGCGCGGCCGGCGCGGCGAGCGCTACGTGCTCGGCGGCGAGAACGTGACCATCCGCGGCCTGGCCGCGCTGACCCTGGAGCTGCTCGGCCGTGACGGGCGCGTGATCACGGCGCCCAACGCGCTGGTGCGCGCGGCGGCCTGGCTCGGGCGCACCCTCCGCCTGCCGCTGCCGTTCGAGCCCGAAGTCGTCCCCTACGCCACCCTCTACTGGTTCATGGACAACGCCAAGGCGCGCCGCGAGCTGGGCGTCTCGTTCCGGCCCGCGCGCGAGACGCTCGCATCCACGCTCGCGTGGCTGGCCCGCGCCGGCCACGTCTCCGCGCCGGCCGCGCCGGCGTCCCGGGAGGTCCGCGCATGAGCACCCTCAACCCCGCCGCGCTGAGCCTGGCGGACTTCTACGTCACCGACACGCCGGGGATCCTCGATCCCCCGCCGGACTTCCTGCGCTGGGTGCGCGAGGCGGACTGGGCGTTCAGCCAGTACGAGCCGGTGTTCGCCTCCGCCCCCACCCCGCGCGCGCTCCTGCGGCAGGGCGACGAGGCCCACCCCGTGGTGAACCTCGGCTCCTACAACTACCTGGGCCTCGGCATGCACCCCGCCGTGCTCGACGCGGCCTCCGCCGCGCTGCGCCAGTACGGCGCCGGCGCGAGCGGCCCGCCCATGCTCTCCGGGCGCACCGACCTCCACGCGGCGCTGGAGGAGCGGCTCGGCCGCCTGCTCCAGCGCGAGGCGGTGGCGCTCTTCACCACCGGCTTCGCGGGCGCGCTCGGCGCGATCAGCGGGCTGGCGCGGCGCGGCGACGTGGTGGTCGCCGACCAGCTCGCGCACATGAGCCTGGTGGACGGGGCCAAGCTCTCCGGCGCGCGGCTCGTCCACTTCGCCCACAACGACCCCGCGTCGCTCGACGAGGTCCTGGGCCGGGAGCGCACCACGCGGAAGCTGGTGGTGGTGGAGGGCATCTACTCGATGGACGGCGACATGGCGCGCCTGCCCGAGCTGCTCGACGTGGCCGAGGCCCACGGCGCGGCGCTGTTCATCGACGAGGCGCACTCGATCCTGGCCTGCGGGCCCACCGGCGGCGGCGTGGTGGAGCACTTCGACGCCCAGCAGCGCGTCGGCGTCCACTTCGCCACCTGCTCCAAGGCGCTGGCCAGCCTGGGCGCGTTCGCGGCGGGGTCGGAGGACACCATCCGCTACATGCGGTACTTCGCCCACTCCTACACCTTCTCGGCCGGGCTGCCCGCGGTGATCGTGGGCGCGATGCTCGGCGCGCTCGACGTGAACGAGCGGCACCCCGAGCTGCGCGGCCGCCTGTGGGACAACGCGCGCTACTTCCGCCAGGAGCTGCGGGCGATGGGCCTCGACACCGGCGCCTCGGACACCTACGTGGTGCCGATCGTGGTCGGACCGGACCGCGTCCTGCTCTACGAGGCGTGCGCGCAGATGCGCGCGCGCGGGCTGTTCCTGCCGCCGGTGGACTACCCGACGGTGCCCGAGGAGCAGACGCGCTACCGCGCCTCGATCACCGCCGCCCACACCCGGGCGGACATGGACGAGGCGCTGGACGTGATCGAGGAGACGCTGGTACCGGCGCTGCGCGTGCGCGGGCGGCTGCGCGGCCGGCAGGTGTAGCGCCATGGCCCTCGTGTTCCTCTTCCCCGGCCAGAACTCCCGCTACCCGGGGATGATCGACAAGCTGGCGGACCTGCACCCGGGCAACGCCCGCCTGGTGGAGCGTGCCTCCGACACCCTCGGCCGCGACCTGCGCGCGCACTTCCGCGCCGGCAACCAGCGGCAGTTCGACCGGAACCGCGACGTCCAGGTCGGCGTGTTCCTGGCCAACGAGCTGATGCGCGCCACCCTGGAGCGCACCGGGATCGAGGCCGCCTTCTCCGCCGGCCTCAGCCTCGGTGAATACAACCACCTCGTCCACATCGGCGCGCTGCGGTTCGAGGACGCGCTCGTCCTCCTGCAGGCGCGCGGCGACGCCTACGACGAGGGACCCCGCGGCGTGATGTACGCGGTGCACCCGATCGAGGCCGCGGAGCTGGAGCCGGCCGTGGCCAGGGCGGGCCGCCACCGGATCGCGATCGGCGTGCACGCCGCCCCGCGGCAGTGCGTCCTCTCCGGCGGCGCGGCGGCGGTGGAGGCCGTGATCGCGGAGGTGGAGTCCGGCTTCTTCGTGGAGAGCTCGGTGGTGGACCCGCGCCTTCCCATGCATTCGCCGCTCTACGACCCCGTGGCGCGCCGTCTCGCCCCCGCGCTGGAGCAGACGCCGTTCTGGATGCCCTGGAAGCCGTACCTGCCCAACGCGCGCGGCCGCTTCGAGCCGGACACCTCCGCCTGCCGCCTGCGGGAGCTGCTCGCGATGCACGTGTGCCGCCCGGTGCTCTGGCGGGAGTCGCTCGAGGCCATCGACGCGCAGGTGCCGGACCCGGTCTACGTGGAGGTCGGCGTGAAGAGCGTGCTCACGAACCTGATGGGCCGCCGCTGGCTCGACCGTCCCCGCTTCGCCCCCGACCGCGAGGAGGGACTCGAGGGCCACCTCGCCCGGACGATCCAGGAGATCAAGCATGCAGCCCGACGCCTTGCAATCGCTGGTTAAGGCCGGCAAGCGCCGCGCGCTGTGGGAGCCCGGACCGGCCACGCGCGAGGTGGACCTCGGCCGCGACGCGGTCCTGCGCATGCTCGAGCACCGCGACCCGTTCCTGTTCGTGGAGACGATCCGCGCGGTGGACCTCGAGCAGCAGGCGCTGCGCGGCGAGCGCACGATCGCGCCCGGCGACCCCCTCTTCGGCGGCCACTTCCCCGGCCAGCCGCTCTATCCGGGCGTGCTGCAGCTCGAGACCATGGGCCAATACGGGCTGTGCCTGCTCCACCTCGCGCAGGCGGGCCGGCCGTACGTGGAGGACACCGACACCCCGCGCGCGGTGCGCGCGCTGAGGATCCACCACGCGCTCTTCCTGGAGGCGGTGGCCCCCGGCGACCGGCTGGAGGTGATGGCCCGCACCGTGTCCTGCGACGACTACACCGCGGTGTGCGCGGGCCAGATCCGCCGCGGCGGACAGGTCTGCGCGCTCGCGGTGATGGAGGTCTACTTCGTCCATGAGTGAACGCATCGTGATCACCGGCATGTCCATCAACACGCCGCTGGGCGACCGGCTCGACACGTTCCTGGACGGCCTGCTCGCGGGCCGCTCCGCGCTCTCGCGCTGGAAGACCCTCGACACGTCGCGGATCTACTCCAAGGTCGGCGCCGACCTCTCGGAGTACGACGCGGCCTCGCGCGTGGCGGCGGCGCAGGCGCGCACGCCGCCGGACGTGCACCGCCGGCTGCGCAAGCTGGCCGGGAAGTCGCCCTGGTCCACCCGGCTCTCGATGCTGCTCGCGCTCGACGCCTGGGACGACGCCGGGCTGTTCGCCGCCGGGCCGGACCTGACGCGCGTGGGCGCGGTGGTGGCGGGGCACAACATCAACTTCAACTACCAGTACGAGAACCGGCTCCGCTTCGCCGAGGAGCCGGACTTCATGGACGGGATGCTGGCCCTGACCGGCCTCGACACCGACCACGCCGGCTGCGTCTCGGAGGTGCTGGGGGTGCGGGGGCCGATCTACACCGTGGGCGCCGCCTGCGCCAGCGCCAACACCGCGCTGCGCTGCGCGGTGGACGAGATCCGCCACCACGACCTCGACGCGGTGGTGGTGGTGGGCGCGGTGCTGGACTTCTCCCCCGTCGAGCTGCACGCGATGGCGCTGATGGGCGCCATCACCTACCAGAGCTTCAACGACTGCCCGCAGCAGGCCAGCCGGCCGTACGACACGCGCCGCGAGGGCTTCGTGCCCGCGCACGGGGGCGGCGCGCTGGTGGTGGAGTCGCTCGCGCACGCCCGCCGCCGCGGGGCGCGGGTGCACGCGGAGGTGCTCGGCGTGGAGTCCAACGCCGACGGCAGCCACCTGCCGCAGCCGTCCGAGGAGGGCCAGGCGCGCCTGATGGGGCGCCTGCTGCAGCGGTGCGGGCTCGACCCCGGGCAGATCGACTACATCAACGCGCACGCGACCTCGACGCCGCTCGGCGACGTCACGGAGATCCGCTCGATCAAGAACGTGTTCGGTTCCCACGCCTACGCCCTGAAGCTCAACGCGACCAAGTCCATGCTCGGCCACACCTGCTGGGCGGCGCCGGTGGTGGAGACGGTGGCGGCCGTGCTGCAGATGAACGCCGGGATCCTGCACCCCTCGATCAACATCGACCACCTCGACCCGGAGGTGGACCTCGACGTCTGCCGCGGGGAGGCGGTCCCGCACGAGGTGCGCCACCTGATGAAGAACTCCTTCGGCTTCGGCGGGATCAACTCGGTCAGCATCCTGAAGCGCTACGACGAGGGAGCGCGCGCATGATCTTCTTCGTCACCGGCGGCTCGCGCGGGATCGGGGAGGCCATCGTGCGCCAGGCCGCCTGCGAAGGTCACGACGTCGCCTTCACCTACCTGGAGAGCGAGGAGCGGGCGCGGCGGGTGGTGCAGGCGGCGCGCGGCTCGCGCCCGGACGCGCGCTGCGAGGCCTACCAGCTCGACGTGTCCAGCTCCGCGGCCGTGGAGCGGGTGGCGGACCGCGTGCTCGAGGACTTCGGCGGCGTGGACGTGGTCGTCTGCAACGCCGGCGTCAACAAGAACAACCTGGTGGTCTCGATGTCGGACGAGGAGTGGGACGGCGTCCTCCGCACCAACCTGACCGGCGCGTTCTACGTCTGCCGCCAGTTCCTGCCCACCATGCTCGCGCAGCGCTTCGGCCGCATCGTGCTCGTGTCCTCGCTCGGCCACGCGGGCGTGTCCGGCCAGGCGAACTACTGCGCGAGCAAGGCCGGGCTGCACGGGCTCTGCGCCACCCTGGCCAAGGAGTACGGCCGCAAGGGCATCACCGCGAACCTGGTGGTGCCCGGCTTCTTCGACACCGACATGACCCGCGACGGCATGTCCGAGGCCAACAAGGCCTTCTGGCTGCAGTACTGCCCGGCCGGGCGCATGGGCGAGCTGCAGGAGGTCGCGCGCACGGCCACGTTCCTGGCCGGCGAGGGCGCGAGCTTCATCAACGGGCAGGCGCTCGCCGTCAACGGCGGGCTGGACTGGGCGCCGTGAGCGCGGTCGGGATCGAGAGGATCGGCGTCTGGCCGGGCACCCTGACCCTGCGCATGGAGGACCTGTGCGCGGCGCGCGGGCACGACCCGGCGAACGTGCGCGGCCAGATGCTGATCGACGAGCGCTCGCTCAACCCGCTCTGGGAGGACCCGGTCACCATGGCCGTCAACGCGGCCGAGGGGATGCTCGACGACGCGGACCGCGAGGCCATCGAGCTGCTGATCGTGGCCAGCGAGAGCGGGGTGGACCAGGAGAAGCCGCTCAGCACGTGGGTGCAGCGCTACCTGCGCCTCACGCCCCACTGCCGCAACCTCGAGGTCAAGCACGCCTGCTACGGCGGCACCGCGGGGCTGCAGCTCGCCGCGCACTGGATCGCCTCCGGCCTCGGCCGCGGGAAGAAGGCGCTGGTGATCGCCACCGACCAGAGCCGGATGCACCTGGGCCAGCCCTGGGAGTACGTGATGGGCGCCTCGGCCGCGGCCGTGCTCGTCTCCGCGGAGCCGCGGCTGGTGGAGCTCGAGCCGGGCCGGAGCGGCTACTGGACGAACGAGGTCTCGGACCTGACGCGGCCGACGTCGCGGGTGGAGACCGGCAACAGCGAGACGAGCCTGGTGTCGTACCTCGACGCGCTGGAGAACGCGTTCGACCACTACCT
The DNA here is from genome assembly GCA_036556645.1 of Vicinamibacteria bacterium. Lineage (GTDB taxonomy): Bacteria > Acidobacteriota > Vicinamibacteria > Fen-336 > Fen-336 > DATKEG01. The sequence goes on from DATBIZ010000180.1 coordinate 15,073, forward strand.
CACGCGCGTGCCGGAGGCGGCGGACTACGAGGCGTACTTCCGCCGGCACGTCTACCACGCGCCGTTCGGCGGCATGACGTTCCGCGCGCACAAGGCGCTGCTCCGGCGCGTGCGCGCGGCCTCGAAGGCGGAGGCGCTCGCGAGCTTCGAGGAGAGGACGCTCCCGTCGCTGTGCCACGTCCGGCGGCTGGGCGGCACCTATTCGGCCAGCACCTTCGTGGGGCTGCTCGGGCTGCTGGAGAGCGGCGGCGACCTGCGCGCGGGCGACCGCCTGTCCGTGTTCTCCTACGGCTCCGGCTCGTGCGCGGAGTTCTACGGCGTGAGGGTGGCGGAGGGTGCGCGCGAGACGGCGCGGCGGGCGGGCGCGGGCGCGCTGCTCGACGCCCGGCGTCCGGTGACGGTGGCCGAATACGAGGACGTGGAGCGGCGCCGCACCGAGCGGGTGGACGAGGGCGACTACGACGTCCCCCTCGACGACCCCTGGTTCGAGCGGGCCTACGCCGGCCGCCGGCGGCTCGTGTTCCTGGGCATGCGCGATTTCTATCGCCGATACGGGTGGAGCCATGACTGATCCGGTCCGCGTCGTCGTCCCCGACCTCGTCAACGTGGAGGGCTTGCGCGCCCTCGAGCGCGCGCTGGACGAGGCCTTCTTCGGCCGGTCCGCCTCGCGGGTGGTCGTCCTGCAGGGCGGCCCCGAGGTCTTCTGCGAAGGGCTCGATTTCGCCGGGCTCTCGACGTCCTGCGTGGCCGGCGACGAGGACGCCGTCCGCCGCTTCGCGCGCTGCCTGGAGCGGATCGCGACCGCGCCGAAGCCGGTGATCGCGGTGGTCGAGGGCGCCGCCACCGGCGGCGGCGTCGGCCTCGCCGCCGCCTGCGACCTGGTGCTCGCGGC
>DATBIZ010000181.1:0-2925 GCA_036556645.1 Vicinamibacteria bacterium
TGCACGGACCGCTGCATGTCCGTGACCTCCTCCGGCCGCTCGTCGATCAGCAGCACGATCAGGATGATCTCGGGGTGGTTGGTGGTGATCGCGTTGGCGATGGCCTGCAGCAGCATGGTCTTGCCGGTGCGGGGCGCGGCCACGATCAGCGCGCGCTGGCCCTTGCCGAGCGGGCTCATCAGGTCCATCACGCGCGGCGAGATGTTCTCGGGGATCGTCTCCAGCCGGATCCGCTCCTGCGGGTAGAGCGGGGTCAGGTTGTCGAAGAAGATCTTCTCCTTCGCCTTGTCCGGCGGCTCGAAGTTGACCGCGTCCACCTTGATCAGGGCGAAGTAGCGCTCGTCCTCCTTGGGCGGGCGGATCTGGCCGGAGATCGTGTCGCCGGTGCGGAGGTCGAACTTGCGGATCTGCGAGGGCGAGACGTAGATGTCGTCGGGGCCCGGCAGGTAGCAGTATTCGGGCGCGCGCAGGAAGCCGAAGCCGTCGGGCAGGATCTCGAGCACGCCTTCCGAGAAGATCAGGCCCTCCTTCTCGGCCTGCGCGCGCAGGATCTGGAAGACCAGCTCCTGCTTCTTCATGGTGGCGGCGCCGGGGATCTCGAGCGCCTTGGCCACCGCGGCCAGCTTCGTGATGTTCATCTCCTTGAGGTCGGCGAGGTCGAGGCGGTTGCGCGAGCCGACGTCGAGGACCCCGCCGTTGGGCGGGCGTCCGCCGTCCGGACGGCTGCCGCCGTCGGGGCGCACGCCCTCGCGCGGCGGTGGGGAGGCCCGCGGCGCCTCGGCCGGGCGCGCGGCCGCTTCGGCCGCGGCCGGCGCGGTCGCGGCGGGCGGCGCGGCGGCCGGGGTGGCGGCGGGCGGCGTCGCCGATGAGGACGCCGCGGCGGGTGGATCCACGTCCGCGGGAGCCGCCTCGGCGACCGCCGACGCTTCGGACGGCCCGCTGGTGTCGGCGCCGCCGCGGGGCGGCTTCGGCTCCGCCAGGCGCGGCTCGCCCGCGCCGGACCGCTCCGTGGCCGCGCCTTCGGCGCCGTCTTCGGTGGCGACGGCGTCCGGGTTGCCGTCACCGCGCCGGCCCCGGTTCCGCGGTCCCTCCCCCTTCGGCGGGCGGCCGCGACGGGGCTGCTCGGGCTTGTCGTGCGAGGACGACGAGTCTTCGATGGCCATGTCTCTGTCTCGTGTAGGAAGAAAGAAGTTCGGGGTGAGGGCGGAGGCGATCCGCGTACCGGAACTCGGGACGATTGCCCTAGACGTTAGAGGAAAAGCCCCGGCGTGTCAAACACGCACGTGGCCGGCAACCGCGGCCGGGCCAACGCGATGCGACGACGCGATTTGGCCGACTACACCCGCTCGACGACCATCGCCACGCCCTGGCCCCCGCCGATGCACAGCGCGGCCAGGCCCAGCCGCTCCCCGCGTGCGCGCAGCCGGTGCAGCAGGGTCACGAGGATGCGCGCACCGGAGGCGCCGATCGGGTGGCCCAGCGCGATCGCCCCGCCGCTCACGTTCACCCGCGCGGGGTCGAGCTTCAGCTCGCGCAGCACGGCCAGGCTCTGCGCCGCGAACGCCTCGTTCAGCTCGAACAGCTCGATGCGGTCGAGGCCGAGCGCCGCCTTCTCGAGCGCCTTGCGCACCGCGGGCACCGGGCCGAGTCCCATCACCTTCGGGTCCACCGCCGCCGAGGCATGGGACACGATCCTCGCCATCGGCGTGAGGCCCAGGCTGGCCGCGCGCGGCGCGCTCGTCACCACGACCGCGGCCGCCCCGTCGTTGATCCCGCTCGCGTTGCCGGCCGTGACCGTGCCGTCCTTCTTGAAGGCGGGCTTGAGCTTGCCCAGCGACTCGACCGTCGTGCCCGCCCTTGGGTGCTCGTCGGTGTCGAACGGCTTCGGCTCGCCCTTCTTCTGGGGCAGGAGCACCGGCACGATCTCGTCCTTGAAGAGCCCGCCGCGGATGGCGGCTTCCGCGCGGCGCTGGCTTTCCGCCGAGAACGCGTCCTGCTCCTCGCGCGAGATGCCGTAGCGCTCCACCAGGTTCTCGGCGGTGACGCCCATATGGATGTCGTGGAAGGCGTCGGTGAGCCCCTCGTGGATCATGTGGTCGAGCACCTGGCCGTGCCCGAGCCGCTCGCCCCAGCGCGCGCCGGGGAGAAGGTAGGGCGCGCCGCTCATGCTCTCCATCCCGCCGGCGACCACGATCTCGGCGTCGCCGCAGCGGACCGCCTGCGCGGCCAGCATCACCGACTTCAGGCCCGAGCCGCAGACCTTGTTCACGGTGTGCGCGGGCACGCTCTGCGGCAGGCCGGCCTGGATCGCGGCCTGCCGCGCCGGGTTCATGCCGAGCCCGGCCTGCAGGATGCAGCCCATGACGACCTCGTCCACCTGATCGGGCCGCACGCCCGCGCGCCTGACCGCCTCGCGCACCACGACCGTCCCCAGCTCGACCGCGGACACCTCCTTCAACGCCCCGCCGAAGGTGCCGATCGCCGTCCGGCAGCCGCTCACGATCACGACGTCCTGCGTGCTCATAGCGCCACTCCGCGCCCCATTATCGCAGCGCGCGGTCGAGCGCGTCGCGGACCGGCCGCTCGCGCCGCCTCCCCGCCGCGGCACGCAAGCGCGCCTCCAGGACCGGGTCGCCCTTGTAGATCCCGAGCGCCTCCACCGCCTGCGCGGCGGTCACCGGCGGCGCCTCCTCGACCAGCGTGAACAGGTAGTCCAGCGGCGCGTCCCGCCGCAGGGTCGCCAGCGCCACCAGCCCGGCGCGGCGCAGCACGGGTGTCGTGACGCGCTCCACCCAGCCACGCAGGTCCGCGAACGCCTCCTCGAGGCGCGAGGCGCCGAGCGCGAGCGCGGCCGCCTCCGCCACCTGGTCGTTCGCGTGCTCCAGGAAGCGCGCCGCGAACGGCACCGCGCCGGCCCCGGCCAGG
>DATBIZ010000182.1:0-5311 GCA_036556645.1 Vicinamibacteria bacterium
ATAGGCGAAACAAAACCGAAAGTCAAGCTCGCAATGATGTGCGCGAGGCGATCGCACGATCAGTGGCGAGAAGGCCGTCGCCGGTTTCGACCTGGTGCGCGCTATCGGACCTGCCGGACGGCGGTCCCCGCGAGAGCGAGCGGCACGGCTAGCCGCGGGCGGGGGCTACTCCGGGCAGCGGCGCGGGCCAGGACGTCTCCTGCACGACCGCCGCCCTCTGCGGCGTGACCGCACGGGCCGCGCGCGCCGCGGCGTAGGTCGGCACCAGATCTCCGAGCCTCCGGATCACGCCTTCGCGGTCGCCCTCGAGCGCGGCCTGCTCGAGCGCGGCGATCTCGCGCAGGGTCTCCGCCGGCGGAGGATCCACGTCCACCCCGCGGATCGCCGGCGCGGCCATGCGGCTGCGCTGCGATTCCTCGTCGGTCATCAGCCGCTCCGAGATCTTCTCCCCCGGCCGCAGGCCGGTGAACACGATCGGGATCTCGTCGCCGGGCACCAGCCCGGAGAGCGTGATCATCAGGCGGGCGAGGTCCACGATGCGCATCGGCTCGCCCATCTCGAGCACGCAGAGGTCGCCGTGGCCGTGCAGCCCGGCGCGCAGCGCGAGCCCCACCGCCTCGCGGATCGTCATCAGGAAGCGGCGGCAGTCGGGATGGGTCACCGTCACCGGCCCGCCCGCGGCGATCTGCGCCTTGAAGATCGGCACCACGCTGCCCGAGCTGCCGAGCACGTTGCCGAAGCGGACGGTCGTGCAGGTGGTGGCGGACTGCCGCGCGTGGTCGCGCACGATCAGCTCGGCCAGGCGCTTGGTGGCGCCCATCACGCCCGCCGCCTCGACCGCCTTGTCCGTGGAGATCAGCACGAAGCGCTCGGCCCCGACGCCCTCGCACAGCGCCAGCACGTTGCGGCAGCCGGTGACGTTGGTCTTCACCGCCTCCTCGGGCGCCAGCTCGACCAGGCTGACGTGCTTGTGCGCGGCCGCGTGCACCACGTCCTGCGGCGCGTGCGCGCGGCCCACCGCGCGCAGCCGGGCCGCGTCGCGCACGTCGGCCAGCTCCACCGCCATCGCCAGGCCCGGGAAGCGGCTCTCCAGCTCGCGCGCCAGCAGGTAGAGGTTGTTCTCGTTCGCGTCGAGCAGGATCAGCCGCGCCGGCTCGTGCCCCGCGAGCTGGCGGCAGATCTCGGAGCCGATCGAGCCGGCCGCTCCCGTCACCAGCACGCGGCGGCCGCCCACCAGCGCGCGCAGCTCGGCGTCGTCGAACGACACCTGGCTGCGCGGCAGGATGTCCTCGGGGGCGAGGTCCTGCAGCATCGAGCTGGCGGCGCGGTCGTTCAGGTAGGCGAACGAGACGGGCAGGATCCGATAGCGGAGCTTGAGCCCCTCGCACGAGTCCAGCACCTCGCGCAGCCGGCGCACGGGCAGGCGCGGTACCGCGAACAGCACTTCGCCGACCTGCCGGCGGCGCACCACGTCGGGCAGGCTCTCCAGCGGCCCGAGCACGGGCCGCCCTCCCAGCGAGGTCCACCATTTCGACGGCTCGTCGTCCACGAAGCCGACGACCTCGTAGGAGTGCTCGTCGGAGCGCTGGAGGTCGCGCAGCAGCAGCTCGCCCGCGCTGCCCGCCCCCACGATCACCGCGCGCACCCGCGGGCCCGAGCGCGCGCGCATCTTCTCCAGCGACCACGAGTAGGCGAGCCGCGGCGAGAAGCGCAGCGCGCCGAGCAGGCTGGTGGTGACGAAGAACTCGATCACGATCACCGAGCGGGGCGGCCCGATGCTCACGTCTTCGGTGGCCCGCTGGATGAAGAAGAACACGCTGGCGAAGGCGGCGGAGCCGGCGAGCGAGACGCCGACCACCCGCATCGCCTCGTGGAAGCCGGACAGGCGGAAGGACCAGCGGTGGAGCCCGGCGAGCAGGTGGAGCGTCAGGCGGATCGCCACCAGCAGCGGCAGCCACCGGACCAGCTCGGCGAGGCGCTCGGGGGGGATGTGCCCCTCGAAGCGGAGGAAGTAGCCGGCGAAGAAGGCCGCCGACACCACCGCCGCGTCGCAGAGCAGGATCAGGCCGATGCGCGCCGGCGCCGGCACCGCGCGCAGGCGCACGAACAGGGGCAGGCGAGAGGGAGGCACGGCCCCGGTTGGCGGCACAGGCGGCGGTGCGAACGGGGCGCGGTTCATCAGGCGGCGTGACGGCGAGGCGCTGGAAGTATACATGATGCGGCCATCGCGAACGGCCGCCGCACGGCGTAGACTGTTGCGCTCATGCACCGTTCGTTGGCAGCCGTGCTGTCCGTCCTGCTGGTGGTGGCCGCGGAAGCGGCCGGCGACCTCGAGGTCTCCGCCCGCGAAGGGCGAGTGACGGTCCGCGCCCGCAACGCCCCCCTGTCCGAGGTGCTCGAAAAGCTCGCGGGCGTGAGCGGCATGAAGGTGGTCTACGACGGCACGCCCCCGCGGGTGCCGGTCACGACCACCATCGAGGGCGTGGAGGCGCAGGAGGCCGTGATCCGGATCTTCGACGGCCTGGGGCTCAACTACGCGTTCATGCTCGACCCGCGTGGGACCGGCGTCGCCACGCTGTTCGTGGCCGGGCCGGCCTCGCCGTCGTCCCGTGCCGCTTCGCACGGCACGCCCGCTCGGCCTCCGCTCCGCTCCGCGCCGATCGAGCCTCCGGACCAGCCGTCGGAGGAGCCGCCGGCCCCCGAGTTCGAAGCGCAGCCGGCCGAGGAACCCGGCGTCCAGGCCGGGGTGCCGGCCGGCGGCACGCCGCCGGCGGCGGCGCCGCCAATCTCCGCCCCCGCGTTTCCCTGGCAGGCCTCGTTCCCGCAGCCGCTGAGGTTCCCGAGCGGCGCCTCGCTGCCGCGAGCCTGGTAAGGCGGCGACGGGCCGCTCCCGCCTGGTGACGATGCGATCGTCTCAGCGTGTCGCCGCGTCGCGCGCGGCCAACGGAAACGCGCGGCCGTAGGGGAACGGCTCGCGCCGGGCCAGCGCGCCGAACCGGGCCGGGTGGCAGCGCGCCACGAGCATGGCGTGCGCCGAGCTGCGGCCGCCAAACCGCCCGTCGTACAGCCAGAGGTAGAGGCACCCCGCCTCGTGATCGCCCTGGGCCAGCGCGACCTCGCCGAGCAGCTTGGTCGCGGGTCCGTCGTACGGCGCCTGGCGGAGCACGCGGACGAGCCGGGCCCGCGCGGCCGCGAGATCGCCGGCGCGCGCTTCCAGCCAGGCCGCGGTGACACAGGAGGGGGTGCGGCGCGGGTCGAGGGCGCAGGCGCGCCGCTGCGCGTCCACGTCGTCGCGGTGATTGACGAACAGGTATTCCGCCGCCGCGACCCGCGCGAGCGCGGCGGTGACGACGGCCGCGAGGAGCGCGGCGCCCGCGGCCCATATCCGCCGGCGCGATGCCGCGGCGAACGCCATCGGCCTCGGCCCTCCCGCCGTGCCTTCGACACAAGCCAGGGCCAACCCGAGCAGCGCGGCCGCCATCAGCGCGCCGAACGCGGTGGCGAGCGGGAACTGGAACAGCGCCTCGACGGCCAGGAGCACGACCGCCGGCGCGAGCAGCGCGCCGGCTCCCGAGCGCCACCCCCCGATGGCCGGGCTCCGGCGCAGCTCGACGGCCAGGGCGACGATCACGGCGACCAGCAGCCCGCCGAAGAGGATGCCGTCCTCGGCGAGGATCCGCAGCGGCTCGTTGTGCGGGCTCAGGAACACGACCGTCTCGTCCGCGGCGAGGCGGCTGCCCGCGAGATACGGCGGGAAGTCCAGGCCGAAGTTGCCGGCGCCGACGCCGGACGGACGCTCCGCGATCATCCGGACGGTGGCGCGCCAGACCTCGAGCCGCTGGACGACGCTCTGGGCCTTGTGCCCTTCCACGACCGGATCGCCGCCTCCCGTCCGCCAGACGAGCCCCAGCGCCACGAGGCAAACGGCCGCCGCGAGCGCGGCGCGCCCGCGCGGCGGTAGCGATCGGAACCGCACCGCGAGAGGGACCGAGGCCGCCAGCGCCAGGCCAAGGAGGACCGACCGGTTCGACAGCAGGTAGAGATAGGCAAGACTCAGGACCAGGACCGCGCCCCGCGCCCACGCCCCGACCCGCGCCCGGCGACTCTGGCCGCGCCAGCGAGCACCGAACGCCAACACGACGATCGCGAAGCCGAGGAACTGGCCCGCGAGGTTCACGTTGCCGAAGAACGCCGACCGCTGATCGCCCGCCGCCAGCCACGGCAGCGGACGCAGGCCGGCGAGCTGCGCGAGTCCCACCGCATCCACCAGGCCCGCGGCGACGGCCAGCGCCGGCACCATCATCTCGGTCCGCTGGCCGTTGCGACGGAAGAGCCAGAACCAGCACGCCACGAGCATCACGAACACGCCGCGTTCCAGAAGCGGAGACACGGCCCAGGCGGGCCCGCGCCACAGGCTGCCCGCCAGGGCCAGGGCGGCCAGCGCGGCCACGAGCGCGCGCCGCCGGGTCACGAACGAGGGCCAGGCGCGGCTGCCGCAGGCCAGCACCTCGACGAGCCACCACGCCACCGCCAGCAGGGCCAGCACGTACCACTTGACCGAGGTGAACTGGTCCCAGAAGCGCGAAGAAGCGGCGAGCGGCACGGCCACCAGCGTCAGGACGGCGAGCGACCCGGCGACCCGCGGTCCCCATCCGTTGCGCGCGCGCGAAGCCCCCGGCCCGTCGGCGAACGACGCGGCCGTCAGCGGCGTCTCACGCAACGGCCGGCCCGCGCGCGCTCTCGTGGTAAATACGGCTCACGCCATGGACGCCCGCACCATCCACGTCTCGATCGTGAGCCACCGGCACGGGGCCGTGGTCCATCGCCTGCTGCAGGACCTCGAGGCCGCGCCGGCCGGCCTGCTGCACGTCACGCTCACGCTGAACGTCCCGGAGGAGCTGCCGTTCGATCCCGCGGCGCTGCGCCTGCCGGTCGTCGTGCGGCGCAACCGGCGCCCGCTCGGCTTCGGGGCCAACCACAACGCGGCCCGGGCGGAGCACGCGGCCGCCTGCGGCTGCGCCTGGTTCTGCGTGGCCAACCCCGACATCCGGCTCGACGCGCACGGCCTCGAGCGCCTGCGCGACCGCCTGGCCTCCGACGCCGCGCTCGCGCTGGTGGCGCCGCTGGTGGTGGATTCCGCCGGGAGCGTGCAGGCGAGCGCCCGCGCGCTGCCCACCCCGGCCGAGATCTTCGGGAAGCTCCGTGGACGCGGCTGGTCGGTCCCGCCCGACGGTCCTCCGCTCTCCCCCGACTGGGTGGCGGGCATGTTGATGTTGATGCGGGCGTCGGCCTTCGTGGAGGTCGGCGGGTT
>DATBIZ010000183.1:0-6846 GCA_036556645.1 Vicinamibacteria bacterium
CTTCTTCGGCGTGAGCGGCGTGTGCAACGTGCTCGGCGCGATCAAGGCCGCACGCTACTACGGCCTGCGGCCCGAGCAGGGCGTCTTCACGGTGGCCACCGACGGCTTCGACCGCTACCCTTCCGTCCTGCAGCGCCTCGACCAGGAGCTGGGCCCGATGACGCGCGAGGAGGCGCGCCGCCGCCTCGGCATCTTCACCAACCAGAAGCTCGACCACGTGCTGGAGGCGACGCGCGCGGTCCGGCGGCGCTGGCACAACCAGAAGTACTTCACCTGGGTCGAGCAGCAGGGCCGCGCCGTGGCCGAGCTGCGCCAGCAGGAGGACCCCGCGTTCTGGACCGCGCAGCAGGAGCGCGCCTCGGAAGTGGACCGCGCGATCCGCGAGCGGCGGCCCGAGGCGCCGGCCTGAACGTCGCCGGCCTGCTCTGCCTCCGCTGCGGGCGGCGGTACCGCCGCGGCCTCGACGGGCCCTGCCCCCGCTGCGGCCCCGAAGGCGTCCTGGACGTGGTGTTCGACCTGCGCGCCGCGCGCCGCACGCTGAACCGCCGGTCGCTCCGCACGCGCCCGCGCGACCACGGGCGGGACCACGAGCTGCTGCCGGTGCCCGCGGCGGCCACCCGGCCGCCCTGGCCGGTGGGCTGGACGCCGGTGGCGGACGCGCCGCGCCTGGCCGCCTGGGCCGGCGTGCGCGCGCTGGCGTTGAAGGACGAGGGCCGGAACCCGACCGCCTCCTTCAAGGACCGCGCGAGCAGCGTCGGGGTGGCGCGCGCGCTGATGCGCCGCGCGCGCGTGGTGGCCTGCGCCTCCACCGGCAACGCCGCCTCCTCGCTGGCGGGGGCGGCGGCGGCGGTGGGGCTGCGCTCGGTGATCTTCGTGCCCGAGTTCGCGCCCGAGGCCAAGGTGGCGCAGCTCCTGGTGTTCGGGGCGCGCGTGGTGCGCGTGCTCGGCACCTACGACCAGGCCTGGGAGCTGTGCCAGCGCGCCTGCGCGCGCTACGGCTGGTACAACCGCAACGCGGCGGTGAACCCGTCGCTGGTCGAGGGCAAGAAGACGTGCGGTCTCGAGATCGCCGAACAGCTCGGCCCGGAGCCGCCGGACTGGGTGGCGGTGTCGGTCGGGGACGGCTGCACGATCGCCGGCATCTGGAAGGGCCTGCAGCAGATGCAGGCGCTGGGCTTCCTGCGCCGGCTGCCGCGCCTGCTCGGCGTGCAGGCCGCCGGCGCCAGCCCGCTCGTGGCCGCGTTCGAGAGCGGCGGCGACCTCGTGCCCGCGCCCGCGCGCACGATCGCGGACAGCATCTGCGTGGGTCATCCGCGCAACTGGCGCAAGGCGCTGCGCGCGGTGCGCGAGTCGCGCGGCGCGTTCCTGGCGGTGCCGGACGAGGCGATCCTCGAGGCCATGCGCGCGGCGGGCCAGCGCGCCGGCCTGTTCGGCGAGCCGGCCGGCGTGGCCGGGCTGGCCGGCCTGCGCCTCGCGGTCGAGGACGGCGTGGTGGGACGGCGGGAGACCGCGCTGGGAGTGGTGACGGGCAGCGGGCTCAAGGACGCGCGCACGGCCGCGCGCGCGGCGGGGCAGCCCTTCGACCTGCCGCCGGACGACGAGGCGCTGGCGGAGCACCTCCGGGACCGGCCGCTACAATAGCGAGACCTGATGCTGCTGAAGGGCGCGACCGTCGCCGCGTTCGACCCGCCGGCGGTGGAGCGGGCCGACCTGCGCGTGGACGGCGCGCGCATCGTCGAGCGCGGCCCGCGGCTCGAGCCCGCGGACGGCGAGGAGACGCTCGACCTCCCCGGCCACCTGGTGATCCCCGGCCTGGTCAACGCCCACACCCACCTCTACGGCGCGCTGGCCCGCGGCATCGGCGGGCCCGGCGCGCCGCCGCGCACGTTCGTGGCGGTGCTCGAGCGGCTCTGGTGGCGGCTCGACCGCGCGCTGGACGAGGCCGCGGTGCGCGTCTCGGCGCTGGTGGGCGGGGTGGAAGCCGCCCTCTCCGGCACCACCCTGCTCCTGGACCATCACTCCTCGCCCTCGTTCATCCGGGGCTCGCTGCGCACGATCCGCGACGCGCTGGAGGAGCTGGGGCTGCGCTCGGTGCTCTGCTACGAGGTCACCGACCGCAACGGCGAGGCGGGCCGCCAGGAGGGCCTCGAGGAGAACGTGCAGTTCCAGTCCGCCGACCAGTCCGAGCTCACGCGCGGCATGGTCGGCGCGCACGCCAGCTTCACGCTCTCCGAGGAGGCGATGCAGGCGCTGGCGGACGCGGTGCAGCGCACCGGCAGCAGCCTGCACATCCACGTGGCGGAGGACCGCGTGGACGTGGAGGACTGCCGCCGGCGCTACGACGAGGGCGTGCCGGACCGGCTGCACCGGCACGGGCTGCTCATGGCGCGCACCCTCTTCGCGCACTGCGTGCACCTGACCCCGGCGGAGATGGAGACCGCGCACGCGCGCGGCGCCTGGATCGCGCACAACCCCCGCTCCAACCAGAACAACGCGGTCGGGTACGCGCCCACCGCCGCCATCCGCCGCGGCGCGCTGGGGACCGACGGCATGGACGAGGACCTGCTGGCGGAGGCGCGCGCCTCGTTCCTGCAGATGCGGGAGGCCGGCCGCGCCGACGCCGCCGACGCCACGCTGCAGCTCCTGGCGGGCGGGCACCGCCTGGCCTCCGCGCTGTTCGGCCTTCCCTTCGGCAAGCTCGACGCGGGGGGGCCCGCCGACCTGGTGGTGCTGCAATACGAGCCGCCGACGCCGCTGCACACCGGCAACCTGGCCGGCCACCTGTTGTTCGGCGTGGACCGCAGCCACGTGCGCTCGGTGCTCGTGGCCGGCCGCTGGGTGGTGCGCGACCGCCGCGTGACCGGCGTGGACGCGCCGGCCGTGTTCGCGCGCGCGCAGCAGGACGCGGAGCGTCTGTGGCAGCGCATGGCCGAGCTGCCCTGAGGTAGACTCACGCGCCGCTGACCCGGGAGTTCCCATGCCACGTGTGGTGCGCTGCGGCCTGATCCAGGCCGGCAACGTGAAGTCGCCGGCCGAGGCCAGCCTGGCCGAGGTGCGCGAGGCGATGATCGCCAAGCACCTCCGGCTGATCGCCGACGCCGGGCGCGCCGGGGTGCAGATCCTCTGCCTGCAGGAGCTGTTCTACGCGCCCTACTTCGCGGCGGAGCAGGACCCCCGCTGGTACGAGCTGACCGAGAAGGTGCCGGACGGGCCGACGGTGCGGCTGATGCAGGAGCAGGCGCGCCGGCACGGCATGGCCATGGTGGTCCCGGTCTACGAGCAGGAAGCCACCGGCGTCTACTACAACACCGCCGCCGTGCTCGACGCGGACGGCACGTACCTGGGCAAGTACCGGAAGAACCACATCCCCCATTGCCTGCCGGGGTTCTGGGAGAAGTTCTATTTCAAGCCGGGCAACCTCGGCTACCCGGTGTTCCGCACGCGCTTCGCCGCGATCGGCGTGTACATCTGCTACGACCGCCATTTCCCCGAGGGCGCGCGCCTGCTCGGGCTGCACGGCGCCGAGATCGTGTTCGTGCCGTCCGCCACCACCACCGGCCACTCCGACAACCTCTGGAAGATCGAGCAGCCGGCCATGGCCATCGCCAACGGCTACTTCGTGGGCACGAACAACCGCGTGGGCCGCGAGGCGCCCTGGAACTTCGGCGAGTTCTACGGCAGCTCGTACTTCTGCGACCCGTACGGCCGCGTGCTGGCCATGGGCAGCCGCGACCAGGACGAGCTGGTCACCGCCGACCTCGACCTCGACCTGATCGCGAAGGTGCGCGCGCACTGGCAGTTCTACCGGGACCGGCGGCCGGAGTCGTACGAGGACATCGCGCGGGACCTCCTCTGATGCCGGCCGGCCTCGTCCTCGAGGGCGGCACCCTGGTGGACGGCTCGGGCGCGCCGGCGGTGACGGCGGACGTCGCGCTCGAAGGCGGCCGCATCGCCGCGGTGGGCACCCGCCTCGCGGGCGCGCGCAAGGTGGATTGCTCGGGGATGGTCGTGGCGCCGGGCTTCATCGATACCCACAGCCATTCGGACCTGAAGGTGCTGGCGGACCCCGATCTCCCCATGAAGGTGCGGCAGGGCATCACGCTCGAGGTGCTCGGCCAGGACGGCATCTCGGTGGCGCCGGTGCGCGCGGACGAGCGCACGGCGTGGCGCGAGAAGCTGGCCGGCCTCCTCGGCGAGTTCGGCGTGCCCTGGGAGTGGTCGTCGGTCGGGGAATACCTCTCGGCGCTCGAGGCGGCGCGGCCGGCCTGCGACCTCGCGTACCTGGTGCCGCACGGCGCGCTGCGGCAATACGTGATGGGCGGAGAGGACCGCCGCGCCACCGCCACCGAGCTCGAGACCATGCGCGGGCTGCTGCGTGCCTCGTTCGACCAGGGCGGGCGCGGCCTCTCCACCGGCCTGATCTACGCGCCGTGCTGCTACGCGGACACCGAGGAGCTGATCGCGCTGGGCAAGGTCCTGGCCGAGCGCGACCGCCCGCTGGTCGTGCACATGCGCAGCGAGAGCGACCGCATCCAGGAGGCGATCCGCGAGATGGTGCGCGTGGCGGGGGAGTCGGGCTGCACCGTGCACATCTCGCACCTGAAGATCGCGGGCAGGGACAACTGGGACAAGCAGGCGGCGGTGCTGGGCCTCGTCCAGCAGGCGCTGGGCCGCGGGCTGCGCTTCACCGCCGACCTGTATCCCTACGCCGCGGGCAGCACGCTGCTGGGCGCGATCCTCCCGCCCGCCGCGCACGCCGGCGGGCCCGAGGCGACGCTGGCCCGCCTGCGCGATCCGGACCAGCGCATGTCCATGCGGCGGGCCATGGCGGACGCGGGCGTGGCCGACTGGGACAACTTCTGGAAGTGGAGCGGCCCCGAGGGGATCGTGATCGCCGACATCCCGTCCGGCCGACATCCCGAGTGGCTGGGCCGCAGCCTGGCCGAGGTGGCGCAGCTCGCGGGAAAGGACCCGTTCGAGGCCGCCTTCGACCTGCTCGAGGAGGAGCGCCTGGGCGTGGCCATGGTCTCGTTCTCGCAGAACGAGGGCGTGATGGAGCACTTCCTGGCCCAGCCGTTCGTGAACGTCTGCACGGACGGCCTGCTGGGCGGGCGCCCGCACCCGCGCGCCTACGGCACCTACCCGCGCGTGCTCGGCCGGTACGTGCGCGAGAAGAAGCTGCTCACGCTGGAGGAGGCGGTGCGCAAGATGACCTCGCAGGCGGCCGCCGCCTTCTCCCTGTCGGACGTGGGCCTGGTGCAGGAGGGCTTCCGCGCCAACCTGGTCGTGTTCGACCCCGCCACCGCCGCCGACCGCGCCACGTTCGAGGAGCCGGCGCAGTTCCCGGTGGGCATCCGCGACGTGCTGGTGGGTGGGGAGTTCGTGGTCCGCGCCGGCCGCACCACCGGAAAGCGGCCCGGGAAGGTCGTACAGTAGGATTGCGGCCATTGGATGCCGGTGCTCACCGATCCGTTCGGCTGGTTCACGCTCGAGGTCCCGGACGGCTGGGACATGCAGACGGAGGACTGCGTGACCACCTTGCGCCGTCCGGCGGGCCAGGGCACGGTGTACCTCTCGGGCGCGCGGCACGCGCGCGGCCCGCAGCCGGGGTTCGGGGGCGCGAACTTCCTGGCGCGCTTCCTGCGCTCGCTCGGGCTCGACGTCGAGGACGAGCAGATCGGGAGCGGCGGCTACCCGGGGTGGCGCGTGTACTCGTATCGGCGCGACACGGACGAACGGCACTGGCGCTTCTGGTCCGTCACCGACGACGAGACCGCGCTGCTGATCTCGTACACGTGCGGCCGGGAAGAGGTGGGCGCGGAGGCCGACGAGGTGGAGGAGATCGTGCGCTCCGCCCGCCTGTACCACTCGGCGCCCGTCCACTGAACGCGGCTTGGCCGAGCTGATCCCGGCGCCGTTCCCTCACCTGCTGCGGCGCATGGTCCGCGAGCTCGAGCGCGAGGGCAAGGTCTTCGACCTGCCGTCGCGGAAGTTCTGGCGCGGCACCGCGGACCTGGACACCTCGGTGGTGTTCCACGGCCACCGCGCGGGGAGCCCGCTGGGGCCCGCGGCGGGGCCCCAGGACCAGATGGCGCAGAACGTGGTGCTGGCCTGGCTCGCGGGCAGCCGCATCCTCGAGCTGAAGACCGTGCAGGTCAACGACCGCCTCGCCATCCCGCGGCCGTGCATCGACGCCACCAACGTGGGCTACAACGTCGAGTGGAGCCAGGAGCTGCGGCTGGCCGAGAGCCTGCGCGAATACGTGAAGGGCTCGATGCTGGTGGACGTCCTCCGGCAGACCGGCCGGCTCGGCGCCGCGCCCGGCCGGCAGGACACGATCCTGGACATGAGCGTCGGCTACGACCTGGCCGGCATCCGCTCGCCGCAGGTGCGCGGCTGGATCGCGGCGATGAAGGACGCCGGGGCCGAGGTGGAGCGCTTCCGCGCGGAGATCCCGCCCGACCTGCGCGGGGCCCGCGACGTCGCGTTCACCACGCGGCTGTCGGACCAGGTCACGCTCTCCACCTTCCACGGCTGCCCGGCCGGCGAGATCGAGGGCATCGTGCGCTTCCTGCTGACGGAGATGGACGTCCACGTCACCGTGAAGCTCAACCCGACGCTGCTCGGCCGCGAGGCGGTGGACGGGCTGCTCCACGACGTTCTCGGCTACGGCGAGATCCACACCCGGCGGGAGGACTTCGCGAAGGACCTGCAGTGGCCGCAGGCGCTGGAGATCACGGACCGGCTGGGCGAGCTGGCCCGCTCGCTCGGCCGCACCCTGCAGGTGAAGCTGTCGAACACGCTCGTGGTGCGCAACCACCGGCCGTTCTTCCCGGCCTCCGAGGC
>DATBIZ010000184.1:0-2216 GCA_036556645.1 Vicinamibacteria bacterium
GATCGTGACCGCCTCGAGCGAGCTGGCGCGGAACACGGTCATCTACGGCGGCGGCGGCCACGTGCGGCTCGAGGCCTTCAACGACCCGACCCGCCGCGGCCTGCGCCTCACGTTCGAGGACCAGGGCCCCGGCATCCCCGATACCCAGCAGGCGCTGAAGGACGGCTACACGACCGGCACCGGGCTCGGCCTGGGGCTCGGCGGCGCCCGCCGGCTGATGGACGAGTTCAGCATCAGCTCGGAGGTGGGAAAGGGGACGCGGGTGACGGTCGCCAAATGGAAGTGAATCCCGTCCGGGTGCCACCCGACGCCCTGCACGAGAGCGCGGTGGTGCCGGTCACCGAGCCCTCGCAGGTCGGCGACGCGCGCCGCGCGGCGGCCGCGATCGCCGCCCGCCTCGGGTTCGGCACGACGCCGGCCGGACGCCTGGCCATCGTGGTGACCGAGGCCGCCGGCAACCTGGTGAAGCACGCGGGAGGCGGACAGCTCGTGTGGCGGCAGGTCGGCACGCCGGCGCGTCCCGGCGTCGAGATGGTGGCGCTCGACCGTGGTCCCGGCATCGGCGAGGTCGCGCGCGCGCTGGAGGACGGGTTCTCGACCACGGGCACGCCCGGCACCGGGCTGGGGGCGATCCGCCGCCTGTCGGACGACTTCGACCTCTACTCGGGCCACGGGCGCGGCACCGCGGTGCTCAGCCGCGTGTACGCGCACCCGCCCGCACCGGACGCCCCGCCGCTCCGCTCCGGCGCCGTCTGCGTGCCCAAGCCGCAGGAGGACGTCTGCGGCGACGCCTGGGCGGTGGACGACCGGCCCGCCGGCGCGCGCGTGCTCGTCGTGGACGGGCTCGGGCACGGCCCCGACGCCCACCGTGCGGCGCGCGCGGCGCTCGCCGCCGCGGCGCGCGAGCGCGGGGGCCCCGCGGAGATCGTGGAGGCCTGCCACCTCGCCCTGCGCAGCACGCGGGGCGCGGCGCTGGCCGTGGCGGAGATCGACCTCGCCGCCGGCCGCGTCCGCTTCGCCGGCGTGGGCAACGTGACCGGCGCGGTCTTCGGGGGGACACGCCGGCAGAACATGGTCTCGATGAACGGCACCGCCGGCCAGGGCGCGGCGCGCGTGCGCGCCTTCGACTACGCCTGGGAGCCGCGCGCCACGCTGGTGATGGCCTCGGACGGGCTCGCCACCCGGTGGTCGCTCGACGATTACCCGGGCCTGGCCGCCCGCGACCCGGCCTTGATCGCCGGGGTGCTCTACCGCGATCACACGCGCGGCCGGGACGACGTGACCGTGGTCGCCGTGCGCGAGCGTGAAGGGAGGGAGGCCGGGCCGTGACGGCGCGGATCCTGGCCGTGGAGCTCCGGCGCGAGCAGGACGTCGTGCTGGCCCGCCAGCGCGCGCGCCAGATCGGGCGGCTGCTCGGCCTCGACGCGCAGGACCAGGTGCGCATCGCCACCGCGGTGTCCGAGGTGGCGCGCAACGCGGTGCGGTACGCCGGCCAGGGGACGGTGGAGTTCTCGCTCGACGCGGCCGCGGCGCCCCCGGCGCTCGTGGTGCGGGTGACGGACCAGGGACCCGGCATCCGGAACCTCGAGGACGTGCTCTCGGGCCGCTACCGCTCCTCCACCGGCCTCGGGCTGGGCCTGGTGGGCGGCCGCCGGCTGATGGACGACCTCCAGGTCCGCTCTTCGCCCGGCCAGGGCACGGAGGTGACGCTCGTCAAGCGGCTGCCGGACCGGGCGCTGACCGGACGGCAGCGGGTGGCCGACCTGGCCGAGCAGCTCGTCCGCGAGACGCCGGCGGACGCGATCGACGAGATGCAGCACCTGAACCAGGAGCTGATGCGCGTGCTGGACGAGCTGCGCCGGCGCCACGACGACCTCGTGCAGCTCAACCGCGAGCTGGAGGACACCAACCGCGGCGTGGTCGCGCTCTACGCGGAGCTGGACGAGAAGGCCGAGTCGCTGCGGCGCGCCGACCAGATGAAGTCGCGCTTCCTCTCCCACATGAGCCACGAGTTCCGGACGCCGCTGAACTCGATCCTGGCGCTGACGCGCCTGCTCGAGAACCGGGCCGACGGGGACCTGACCCCCGAGCAGGAGAAGCAGGTCGGCTACATCCGGCGGTCGGCGCAGGACCTCACCGAGCTGGTCAACGACCTGCTCGACCTGGCCAAGGTCGAGGCGGGCAAGACCGAGGTGCGGCCGGCCGCGTTCTCGCTC
>DATBIZ010000185.1:0-5620 GCA_036556645.1 Vicinamibacteria bacterium
CTCCGGGTGTGGCGACCCGTACCTCCCACTCCAGCGCCGGCGCCAGCGCGATCCGGCATGCGAGCCGGCCCGGCCCGCGGCCGAGGTCCCCGACCGGGAAGAAGGTCGGCAGCCAATGGGTGCCCGCGCGCGTGCTCAGGTGCACGCCGGGCGCCAGCGTCATCTCGACCCACGTCGCGATCCCCTGCACCGCGCGCAGATCCCGCACGCGCCACCGCCCGCGCAAGGGCGGCGGGCGGTCGGCCGCGGCCACGCGCCGCAGGTCCAGCCGCGCCAGCGTCACCGCCGGCGCGAGCGTCCGCAGGTCGCCGGGCAACACCACGCGCGCGCAGTGGACCGCCAGCTCCGCGAAGGCGCCCAGCCGCAGCCCGTTCAGGGGAGCGGACCGCCCGCGCAGGCGCGCGGGGGCGCCCGCGAGCGCGAGCCCGCGCGGCACCAGGTGCCCGCCCGGGCGCAGGAAGCGGCGGCGCGCGTCGGCCATCACCGGCAGCAGCTTCTCGTTGAACCCCTGGTGGCCGACCAGCTCGGCCACCACGACGTCGAACGCGCGCGGCAGCGCGAGGCGCGACGACTGGCCCGCGATCACCTCCACCCGGTCGGCCACGCCGTTCTCGCGCGCCAGCCGCTCGATCACCGGCACGAGCATCCGCTCTCGCTCGACCGCCACCACCCGTCCCGCGCCCAGGCGCGCCGCCTCGATCGCCCACACGCCGCTGCCGCTGCCGATGTCGAGCACGGCGCAGCCGGGCCGCACCGTCCGCGCGAGCGCCTGGCGGAACGCGCGGTGGCGGCGCGCGTCCGCGAGCAGCGTCTGGTGCATCAGCAGCAGGTCCTGCACCGCGGCCGGGGAGAGCCGGCGGCTCACGCGATGCGCTGCCCGTCGAGCAGCCGGCGGTAATGGCCGGCGCGTGCGGACAGCTCGGCGTGCGATCCCTGCTCGACGAGCCGGCCCTCCGCGAGCACCAGGATGCGCTGGGCGGCCAGCAGGCTCGACAGCCGGTGCGCCACCACGATCGCGGCCCGCCCGCGGGTCAGCTTCTCCAGCGCGTCCTGGACCCGCCGCTCGCTGACGGCGTCGAGGGCGGCGGTGGCCTCGTCGAGCAGCAGCACCTCCGCCCGGCGCACGAACGCGCGGGCCAGGCCCACCTGCTGGCGCTGGCCCCCCGAGAGCGCCGCCCCGCGCGCGCCGACCGGGGTGTCGAGCCCCTGCGGCAGACCGTCCGCGATCTCGTCCACGCCGGCCAGGCGCGCCGCCTCCTCGACGTCGGCCGCGGTCGCGCCCGGCGCGCCGTAGGCGATGTTCTCGCGCAGCGTGCGGTCGAACAGCGCCACGTCCTGCGGCACGACCGCGAACAGCCGCCGCAGGCGGACGAGGTCCAGCTCGCGCAGGTCCACCCCGTCGAGCGTGATGGCGCCGGCGGCCGGGTCGAACAGCCGGAGCGCCAGCCGCAGCAGCGTCGTCTTGCCGCCGCCGGTCGGGCCCACGATCGCGACGTGTTCGCCGGGGCGCAGGGTGAGGTCCACGTCGTCGACCGCGGGGGTCGCGCGGCCCGGATACGTGAAGCAGACCCCCTCGAACCGCAGCGCGCGCGCGAACGAGGGCGCCCGTCCCACGGCCGGCGCGCGCACGGTCGGCTCCTCCGCGAGCACCGCGAGCACGCGCTCGGCCGCCGCCAGGCCGCGCTGCGCCGACGTGCGGACGCCGGCCGCCGACTCGAGCGCCTGCAGCACCGCGTACGCGGCCACCAGGCCGGCGGCGAGGGCGCCCATCGTCAGCTCGCCGGCGGCCACGGCGCGCGCGCCGTACGCGAACGCGGCCAGCAGTCCGGCCAGCCGGAGCCCGTGGTAGACGGGCCCGCTCAGCGCGGCGGCGTGGTGGAGCACGCGCTGATGCGCCTTCACCTCCTCGTTGCGCGCGGCGAACCGCGCGGTCTCTTCCGCCGAAGAGGCCATCGCCTGCACCAGCTCGGCGGCGCCGAGCGACTGGTGCGCGGCGTCGTAGAGCGCCGCGGTCGCGTCGTTCAGCCGGCGGAAGCCGCGGCGCGCGTGGCGCGCGAGCAGGCGCGAGGCCACCGCCGCGGGCACCGCGGCCAGCGCGGTCAGCGCGGCCAGCGACGGGTGCAGCCACCACAGGTAGCCGACGAGCGCGACCAGGCGGACGGCGGCGTCCACGCCGGTCGGCGTCACGCCGGTCAGGAGGTGCGCCGCCGCTTCGCTGTCGTGGAAGAGCCGCGCGAGCAGGTCGCCGGGCGAATGGCGCGCGAAGAAGTCCAGCGAGAGCGCGTGCATGCGCGCGTGCAGGCGGTTCTGCAGCTCGCGCACGAACGTGGTCTCGACGCGGGCGGCCAGGCGCGTGCCCGCGTAGCTGGCCGCCTCGCGGGCCGCCGCCAGCGCGGCCGCGGCGCCGAGCAGGCCCACGAACGCGGCGCCGGCCGCGGACGCCAGGCTCGCGTCCACCCCGCGCTTGACCAGCGCCAGCAGCCCGAGGTCGGCGGCGGCGACGGCGAGCACGCAGGCCTGCGCGGCCGCGAGCGCGGGCAGGTGCTGCCGCCCGAGCCGCACGAGCCGCGAGTAGGCGCCCACCGCGCGCTATCTTACGCCCGTGCACGCGCTGCCCCCGCCGGGCACGGACGCGGAGGCGCTCCTCGGCCTGGCGCGCCGCGCCTGCCCGTCGGATCCCGCGGGCTGGGCGGTGCGGCAGGGCGTCGGAGCGCTGTTGGCGGACGCCGGGACGGGGGACGGGACGCTCGCCGAGAGCCACCGTCACGCCGCGGTCGTCTGGGAGGCGCTCGCGGTGCACCTCGAGCGTGTGCTGGCGGCGCTCGACCGCGCCGCCATCCCGGCCTTGGTCCTCAAAGGCGCGGCGGTCGCCCTCTCGCATTACGCGCGCCCGGCCCAGCGCCCGATGAGCGATCTGGACCTGCTGGTGCGGCCCGCCCAGTGGCGCGGGGCCGCCAGCGTCCTGGCCGCGCTCGGCTTCGAGCTCGACGATCCGGCCGAGCACGGCGCCGGCTTCGCCGGCCCCGCGGGTGTCCGCCTGGAGCTTCACGGGGCGTTGACGACGTGCCCCGGCGTCTTCCCCGTCCGCTTCGACGACCTGATGGCCCGCTCCCGCGCGCTGCCGAGCCCGTTTCCGGGCCGCCGGCTCGGCGACGAGGACCTGCTGCTGCACGCGGCGCTGCACATCGCCTTCCAGCACGGCTTCCGGGTCCGCCTGGGCCAGGTCGTGGACGTGGCGCGGCTGGCGGCGGGGGGTCTTGGCTGGCCCGTGCTCTCGAGCCTCGCCGAGCGCCGGCGCGCGTGGCCCTGCCTCGCTTCGGTCCTGGAGGTCACGTCGCGGTTGATCGGCGTCACGCCGCCGCCGGACATCGGCGGCAGTTGGCGACGCCACATCCCAAAGCCCGTGCTCGAATGGGTTTACGGCTGCGACGGTCCGGGCGGACTGCTCGACGGGATGCCGCTCGCCCGCGCCCGCTGGGCGCTGGCGGACGGCGCGGTTTGTCGCGCCCGGCTCCTGGCGGGTACACTCTGGCCCGGCCGGCCGGACGGCCGCCGCGAGGTGAGTCCATGGAAGGCGCTGGCGCGAGGACGCCGTCTCCTGAACCACTTGCGGTAGCCGCCCGCGCGCGCCCCGCCGCGTGAGCGACCCCGCCCTCGAAGACGTGTTCCAGCGGTCCGAGCGCATGGTGGGGCGTCGCATCGCCGACGAATACGTGCTCGTGCCGATCCTCGGGCGCGGCGCCGACGCCGACGGCATCTTCAACCTGAACCGCCTGGGCGCGTTCATCTGGGAGCAGATGGACGGACGGGCGGACGGCCGGGCGATCGTCGAGCGCGTCACCGACACGTTCGAGGTGGACGGCGCGCGGGCCTCGCGCGACTACCTCGCCTTCGTGGCCCAGCTCCTGTCGATCGAAGCCCTGTCGCCCGCCGGGCGCGGGAGGGAGAGATGACCGAGAAGAAGGCGCGGCCGACGCGCGAGCCCTACGAGCCCCCGCGGGTGCGGAAGGTGAAGCTGGCCGGCGACGAGCTGGCGGTGGCCGGCTGCAAGAGCACCTCCGTGGGCGGCAGCCGCGTGGTGTGCCGGCGCGGCGGCGTCGTGACCAACCGCAACATCGGCAGTTGAGCCAGCCGATCGCGGAGATCACGCTGGCGGAGCTCTACGACGAGCTGCAGGTCGAGGCCCGCCGGCTCCCGGTGAGCGGCACGATCGAGACCACGTTCCGCTGCAACCTCGACTGCGTCCACTGCTACGTCAACCAGCCGGTGGGCGACCGCGCGGCGCGCGCGCGCGAGCTGGACACCGAGCGGCTCAAGACGCTCGTCGACGAGGTCGCGGAGGCCGGCGGCCTGCACCTGCTGCTGACCGGCGGCGAGGTGCTGGTGCGCCCGGACTTCCCCGAGGTGTACCTGCATGCCCTGCGGCGCGGCCTGCGCGTCACCGTCTTCACCAACGGGACGCTGGTCACCGAGCGCATCGCGGACCTGTTCGACGAGTACCGGCCGGCGGGCGTGGAGATCACGCTCTACGGGATCACGCCGGAGACCTACGAGCGTGTCACGCGCGTGCCCGGCTCGTTCGCGCGCTGCCTGGAGGGCATCCGCCGGCTGGTGGCGCGCGGGATCCCGCTCAAGCTGAAGGCGATGGCCCTCACCTGGAACGTGGACGAGGTCCCCCGCATGCGCGCCTTCGCGCGCGAGCTGGGCCTTCCCTTCGCGCACGACTCGCTCCTGAACGGGCGCGTGGACTGCGGCGCGAACCGCAACTCCGAGCTGCAGCTCCCGCCCGAGAAGGCGGTGGCCCTGGACCTCGACGACCCGGACACGATGCGCCGCTACCGCTTCGCGCTGGCCGGGTTCGAGGCGGGCGTGGAGCCCCCGGACGGCGAGCACCTCTACACCTGCGGCGCCGGCCAGATCGCGTTCACCGTGGACCCGACCGGGCAGCTCCAGCTCTGCCAGACCTCGCGACGCTCGGGGTTCGACCTGAAGAGCGGCACGTTCGCGCGCGGCTGGAACGAGCACTTCCCGCGGCTGCGCGAGAAGAAGTGGCAGACGCAGTCGGCCTGCCGCCGGTGCAGCCTGATCTCGCTCTGCGGGAGCTGCGCGGGCGCGAACGAGCTGGAGCACGGCGATCCCGAGACGGTGGTCGCGCAGTTCTGCGAGATCACGCACCTGCGCGCGGACGCCGTGCTCGGCGCGGCGAGCGGCCACCGCCGCGACGCGTCGTGCTGCCTCGGCCGGGGGCTCGGCACCCCCGCGGCCGCCGGGGGCTGCGGCTCGTGCGCCCACGGCGCGGCGGCCGCGCCCGAGCCGCTCATCCGCTTGCAGCGCCGGAGTTTGCGCGGCTGAGCGCGCTCACCCTCCGCCGGCACCGGTCTTGCCACTGTCGCAGCGGCTCCGCCGCGGCGCGGCCGCAAGTGCAGCACCGCCGTTGGTTGGCCGGAGTCCGGAAAGGCAGGGATTCGGACCGTGTCCGAAACAGCGCCTGAGATGCTGCGGGTCGGGGGACGGTTCTGGGAGGGCCTCCTCGGGGAGTTCCCCGAGGCCGTCCTCACCGTGACGGGCGACTGCATGCGCCCCGCCCTTCTCTCGGGCGAGCGCGTGCGGCTGCAGCCCC
>DATBIZ010000186.1:0-2355 GCA_036556645.1 Vicinamibacteria bacterium
GGACGAGGCGACCGGGCTGCGGGCCGAGGACCTCCTGCCCGGCCTCGACCGTACGGTCCTCGCGCCCGGCGCCGGTACGGTGGACGTGCGCCGCGAGCACCGGTGGCTCGAGGTCTCGTGCGACCCGGTGACCGGCGCGGAAGAGCGGCTCGAGGGCGCGGTGCTGATCGTCACCGACGTGACCGCGCGGCGCGAGGCGGAGACCGACCGGGCGCGGCTGCTGGAGAGCGAGCGCGCCGCCCGGCACGAGGCCGAGAAGGCGAACCGGCTCAAGGACGAGTTCCTGGCCACGCTCTCCCACGAGCTGCGCACGCCGCTCAACGCGATCGTGGGCTGGGCCACCATCCTCCGCACGAAGCCGGGCGACCTCGACCTGGCGCAGCGGGCGGTGTCGGTGATCGAGCGCAACGCGCGCAGCCAGAAGCAGCTGATCGAGGACATCCTCGACGTCTCGCGCGTGGTGACGGGCAAGCTCCGCCTGGTCCTGGGGCCGGTGGACGTGTGCGGCGTCATCGACGGCGCGCTCGAGTCGGTGCGGCCGTCGGCGCAGGCCAAGCAGATCGCGCTCGAGGTGGCCTGCCCTCCCGGCCTCGGCACCGTCGAGGGCGACGCCGACCGCGTCCACCAGGTCCTCTGGAACCTGCTCTCGAACGCGGTCAAGTTCACCCCCGCCGGCGGCCGCGTGTCCGTCCGCGGCCGGCGCGACGAGGGCTACATCGAGCTCGAAGTCGCGGACACGGGGGCGGGCATCGAGGAGGAGTTCCTGCCCCACATGTTCGAGCGGTTCCGGCAGGCCGACAGCTCCAGCACGCGGCGGCACGGCGGCCTCGGGCTCGGGCTGGCCATCGTGCGGCACCTGGTGGAGCTGCACGGCGGCACCGTGCACGCGGCGAGCCCCGGCCCCGGCCAGGGCTCCACGTTCACGGTGCGGCTGCCGATCCTGGCGCCGCGCGCCGCCGCCGGCGCGGCCAGCGGCGCCCGCGAGCGCGGCCCGGCGCCGGAGGAGCACGCGGCGTCGGCCGGGGACCCCACCCGGCTCGACGGCATCACCGTCCTCGTGGTCGAGGACGAGCCGGACACGCTCGACCTGGTCGCCACGATCCTGCGCGACCGCGGCGCGGTGGTGGAGGCCGTCTCGAGCACTCGCGACGCCCGCGAGGCGCTCGCCCGCGCGCGGCCCAGCGTGCTGCTGAGCGACATCGGCCTCCCCGGCGAGGACGGCCTCGCCCTGATCCGCGCGCTGCGCAGCCGGCCCGAGGAGGAGGGTGGGCAGGTGCCGGCGGTCGCGCTCACCGCCTACGCGCGCGAGCAGGACCGCGCGCAGGCGCTCGAGGCCGGCTTCCAGGCCCATCTGGCCAAGCCGATCCAGCCGCTCGACCTGGTCCAGGTGATCGCCCGCGTCACGGAAGACCACCGGCGGCGCGGCAAAGGCGGTCACCCGTCATGGTAGAGTCCGCGGCCTCACCCCAGGACGCCATGGCTCAGCCGCTCCCAGGCCGTCTTCACGGATCCGGCAAGCCGCTGATCCTCCACGCCGACGACAACGAGACCACCCGGTACGCGATCAGCCGCACGCTGTCCCACGCCGGCTTCGAGGTGATCCAGGCCGTCACGGGCGAGGAGGCGGTCGCGCTGACCTCCGCGCGCGAGCCGGACCTGATCGTGCTCGACGTGAACCTGCCCGACATCACCGGCTTCGAGGTCTGCGCCCGCCTGCGCGCCAACCCGCAGACGGCGGCCATCCCGGTCGTGCACCTGACCGCCACGCACCCGACGAGCGAGAAGTGGGTGGCGGCGCTCGAGCAGGGGGCCGACGCGTACCTGGCCGAGCCGGTGGACTCGACGGTGCTGGTGGCGACGGTGCGGGCCCTGCTGCGCACGCGCGCCGCCGAGGCCGAGGTGCGGCGCGCCGCCGAGCGCTGGCAGACGACGTTCGACGCGATCCCCCACGGCATCGCCTACGTGGACGCCGACGGCACGATCCTGCGCTGCAACCGCGCGTTCGCCGACGTGCACGGGCTCCGCACCGAGGAGCTGGTCGGCGGCCACCTCCCGCCGATCCCGGGCGCGCTCGACCCGAGCGAGGGCTGGCCGTTCGAACGGGCGCGGCGCAGCCTGCGGCGCGAGGTCAACGAGGTGCAGGCGGGCGGCCGCTGGATGGAGGTGTCGGTGGATCCGGTCGCGCGCCAGGGCGTGCTGGTGGGCGCGGTCCGAACCGTCACCGACATCACCGAGCGCAAGCGCGCGGAGGCCGAGGTGCAGGCCGCGGTGGAGCGGCTGGACGCGATCCTGGCCGGCATCACCGACGCCTACTTCGCGTTCGACCGCGAGTGGCGCTTCCTGGAGGTCAACCGG
>DATBIZ010000187.1:0-8631 GCA_036556645.1 Vicinamibacteria bacterium
TCGGCTCCGCGCCTCGCCCAGGACACGTCGAGCTGGCCGACCGACAGCTTCGAGCGGCCGCCGTCGGGCCCGATGAGGAAGTACTCGAAGCGGAGCACGCCGCCGCGCTGGTGCAGCCGCTCCACCGCCATCGTGACCTGCAGGCGGTCGAACGGCATCGCTTCGCGCAGGAAGTCCACGCGGCTCTTGCGGCAGACCAGCTCCCCTCCGCCGGCATCACGCAGCGCGCGCGGCGCGGCGGTGTGCAGGAAGGTCTCCAGCAGCCGGGCCTGCCAGGCGAAGTACTGGGCGTAATAGATGTTGCCGACCGCGTTGGCGTCCTCTGAGGTCGTGACGAACGAGTCCGAGGCGAGCATCGCCGGCCGCGCCGCTCGCCGCGCCGGCGCCGCACCCGGGAGGAGCGACGCCAGCGGCTCGGCCAGCGCGCGCGGCGCCGACGTGCGTCCGCCGGCCGGCCGCACGCTCTCGAGGTAGTCCGCGAGGTAGGCGGGGAACGGTGCGGGCTCCACCTGGCCGTGGCCGACGATCCGGACCCAGGTGAACCGCTGGCGCGCGCGGGCGATGCGCTCGACCGGCGCCGCCGGGTCTCCGTCGACCTTCAGGAACTCGAAGCCGAGGTCCACGGTCGGTCCCTCGATGGTCTCCGTCCAGATCCGCATGTCCACGAGGTCCAGGGCACGCGCCTCGCCCAGGACCTCGACCTCCGCGGAGTTCGTGACCATGCCGACCTCGCCGGTGGAGAGGTCGCGGACCATCGCGGCGCGCCGGCTCGTGAGCGCGAGCTCGCGCAGCTTGCCCATCCACCCGGCCAGCCGCGAGAACGGGACGCTGCGGCCGGCGCCGGTGCAGTCCTGGAAGGGAACGATCAGCCGCACCTCCTGCACGGGCTGCCCCTGCGGACCATCGAACGCGAGATGGACGCGGTAGGCGTCGGACG
Organism: Vicinamibacteria bacterium; assembly: GCA_036556645.1. Lineage (GTDB taxonomy): Bacteria > Acidobacteriota > Vicinamibacteria > Fen-336 > Fen-336 > DATKEG01. The sequence continues at coordinate 938 of DATBIZ010000187.1, forward strand.
GGATCGCCGCGCGCGTGAGCGCGCCGTCGCGTGCCTCCGCCGCCACGAGCGCCACCATGCGCTCCGGGCCGCGGGTGAGAAGGACGGGTACGGTCACGACCGTGCACTGGCCGCCGCGATGCGTGGCTCGGAGGACCACCGCATCACCGCGGCGTTCGCCGACCACGAGCGACACGTCCTCGGCCCCGGTGGCCTTCCGGGCCGCCTCGACCGCCGCCCACACGCGGGAGCCGGCGCGGTCTTCGTCGTCGCCGGAGGCCACCAGCGCTGCGAACGCGGCCGCCGCCGCCCCGAGCAACGCGATCCAGTCGCCATGGTCGCGGTGCTCGACCGGCGTGAGGTCGCAGCCCTGCGGGTCCCGACCCGCGACGCAGAGGCAGTAGGCGTCATCGTGGCTGAGCGAGATCTCCGCGGTCCCCCCGGGTAGGCACGGCTTTCCCGAGGGAAGCCACTCGACGAGGAGGTCGCCGGCGGCGGCGGCTCCGGCCGCGCGCGCGATCAGCGGCCGCTCGCGCCGGCGGCGCTCGTCCGTGGCGAGCCGCGCCAGCGACGGCGCGTGGTCGAGCGCGATCCGCGGCGCGGCCAGCCCGAGCGAGCCGAGCGCGTCCTCGACTCGTCGTGCGAGCGTGCGCTCATCCCAGGCGCCGGGCGCCGCCAGGTCCTCCGCGGTCGGCCGATCCGGCGCCTCTCGCAGCACGCGCAGGCGGTAGCCGGTCAGCCGCTCGACGACGCGTCCGTCGGGTGCGGCCGCCGTCACCTCGGCCACGTCCTCCTGCGCGCCGGGCGAGACGAGGACCGTCGTGACCACACGGTCGCCGGAGTCGTGCGCGGGCGCGGCCAGCTCGATCCGCTCGATGCGCAGCGGCAGGCTGTCGTGGCGGGGGACGACGAGCTGGATGGACTGCAGGAGCACGTCGCGGAAGAAGGGATCGCCGAGGACCAGGCGGCCCTCCGCGAAAGCCGCCTTCCCGGCGGCGGCCGGGTCCGTGGACGCGCGGAAGACGACCCGCTCGCCGTCGAGCGCCAGGACCTCGTCCATGCGCTGGAAGCGCGGCCCCTGCCACAACAGCCGGCCGTAGAGGTCGCGCCGGGGGTCGAGGTCGGTGCGGTCCGAGGGGGCGGGCCTCCCGGTGAGCGCCGGCTCCGCGACGTCGCCGAGCACGAAGGTCGCCGCGAAATGGTCCACCTGGAAGCCGGTGGACTCCGCGCGGATGGACGCGCGGATCCGGCGCTCCCGGTCCGTCTCCTCCTCCAGCCGCGTCGCCCGGATCTCGACCTCGACGCCGTGGGCCGGATCGACGACGATCGGCCGCTCGAGGCGGACGTCCTCGATGCGCGTGATCGCCGGAGCCGGGTCGGCGAGCAGGCGAGCGGCGGCCTGCGCCATCGCCTCCAGGCCGAACACCGTCGGGAAGAGCGGCGAGCCCTGGTAGACGTGGTCGCGGACGTACACGTCGCGGTCGAGCGTGAGCCGGGTCCGCGCGGCCAGGTGCACCTCGGGCACGTGGTCGACCACGCGCTCGATGAAGCGCAAGCCCTCCGGCACCGGTCCGTCCGCGGCCGGCCACGTGTCGAGCCCGCCGAGGCGGCCCGTCACGACCACCTGCCGCTCGGCCGGGTCGCACGCGAACAGCCGCACGAACCGCTCCACGCCCTCCCGGGGCGGGATCGCGCCGATGTGCATCCGCTCCAGCGCCTCGACCGCACCCAGGCGGGCGCCCATCCCGACCTCCGACCACACGGAATAGGCGATCGCCGACACCGCCGTCTGCGGATGCGTGGAGCCGAAGCGGCCCAGCACGAGGTCCAGCGCCTCGTTCGCGAACGCGTACCACGCGTTGCCCGGCATGCCGGTCACGCCGATCACGGAGGTCAGCGCGACGAACAGACGCGGCGGCTCGCGGTCGAGCGCGTGGCACAGGTGCAGCGCTCCGAGCAGCTTCGGCGCGACCTCGGCGAAGGCCTCGCCCGCATCCGACTCGCCGACCAGCCGCGGGCGGTTGAGCCCGGCGCCGTGCACCACGCCCGTGATCGCGCCGAGCTCCGCGCGCACGGCGGCCACCGTCCGCTCGACCGCGGCGCGGTCCGTCAGGTCGCACGCGTAGTACCGGGCGGTCACCCCGTCGCGGTGGAAGCGCTCGAGGGTGCGGCCGACCTCGCCTTCTGGCGAGGCCGCCGTGCTCCCGAGGAGCGCGAAGCGTGCACCGGTCTGCCTGGCCAGGCCGAGCGCACACTCCGCGGTGATGCCCTTGGCCCCGCCGGTCACCAGGATGACGTCCCGGGCGCCCCAGGCCAGCGGGCGAGGCGGATAGAGCGAGGGTTGCTGCAGCCGCACCGCGCTCGTCCAGCGGACGAGCGCCGCGTCGTAGCCGACCGCGCGGAACGCGTCGAGGCCGGCGGTCTCGTCCACCACCAGCGCGGAGCCGGTCGGGGCGTCGATCGCGGGCGACAGCTCGACGACGCGCAGGCGGAGGTCCGGCCGTTCCAGGTGCAGGCTGCGCGCGAAGGACGTGGCGGGAAAGCGCGACGTTTCGGCGGTCACCGGTTCCACGCCGAAGCGGCCGTCGCCGAACTGCACGTAGGCGAGCGTCGGCCGTGGCGCCAGGCGGTCTTCTCCGCGCGGCGGACCCGCGACGCCGCGGAGCCGCCGGAGAGCCTCGCGGACGGAGGCGGGCTCGTCCGGACACCCGAGGCGCGGCAGCAGGGCGACCACGCACGACGTGTCGCCGGCCCAGCCGCCCGCGCCCGGCTCGGCCTCCTCGAACGTCGCGCGCCGGCACCTGGCGCCGGCGGCACGGAGCCGGTGCTCGAGGGCGCAGGCCAGCTCGTCGGTCGAGGCATCCGCCACCACCACCACGGACGCCGCCCGCCAATGCTCTTCGGCCGCGCCGGCCGTCTCCGCCGCGCGCCGCGGCGCGCGGACGGCCGTCACGCCGAAGTTCCGCACCCATTCCGGCGCGCGGATGGAGTCCTCCGCCCGCGCGGCCGGCGCCGGCTCCGCCGCGGGCCGTGGTCCGAGCGCCGCTTCGAGCGCCGCCGCCACGTCGGCGAGCGTCGCCTTCGCGAACTTCGACGGGTCCAGCTTGCCGACCACGCCGTGCTGCTGCGCCGCCGCCGCCACGAGCGCGCCCGCCTTGATCGAGTCGAGGTTCAGGTCGTCCAGCAGCTTCATCCCGAGGTCGAGCGTCTCCCGCGGGAAGCCGGTGCGCGCGGCGGCCAGCTCGAGCAGCGCGTCGGCGACGCCGGACGGCCGAGGCGGCGCCGCCGGCGTCGGCGCGGCGCCGGTCGTCCCGCCGGCTTCGCGCACGACGTCCACGCGGCGGGCGGGCGTCGCGGCGGCGGGCGCGAACGGCCGTTCGCACGGGTTCTCGATGAACAGCCGCTGCCGCGCGGGCACGAACGGCCGGACCAGGCGGCCCTCGTAGAGCGCGGCCCAGTTCACGTCTCCGCCGTGGACGAAGAACGCGGCGAGCGCGGTGTCGAGGTCGCGCGCGAGATGCGGCTGCGACGCCACGGGCAGGCAGGGGACGCTGCCGCCCGTGATCTCCGCGACGAGGCCCGAGAGGACGCGCCCGGGCCCGACCTCCAGGAGCAGGTCACACTCGCGCGCCATCCCTTGCGCCATCGCGACGAAATCCACCGGCGCCAGGACCTGCGCCGCGAAGTGTTCGCGCAGGCGCATCCCGGAGGTGACCTCCGCGCCCGACATGCTCGAGAAGAGCCGGCAGGCGAGCGGTCCGACCACGTCGGGCACCTCGGCCCGCGCGCGCAGCGCGGCCGCGGCTCCCGCCACCAGGCGCGAGTGGAACGCGTTCGAGACGGGCAGCCGCCGCGCCACGAGGCCTTCGCGCGTGGCCTGCTCGATCACCTGCTCCACCGCCGGCTCTTCGCCCGAGACCACGACCTGCGCCGGCGCGTTGCGGTTCGCCACCGCAACGTGCCCGGTGACCCTCTGCGCCAGCGCCTGCGCCCGCTCCGGCCCGCAGGCCAGGCTCGCCATCGCGCCGCGCACGCCGTCCCGCCTGGCCATCGCCTGTCCGCGAACCGTGGCCAGGCGGAGCAGGGCCGGTTCGTCGAAGGCGCCGGCCAGGTGGAACGCGGTCAGCTCGCCCAGGCTGTGCCCGCCCACGCACGCGGGACGCAGCCCCAGCCTCCGCAGGTGACGCGCGTGGAGCACCGAGGCGAGGCAGATCGCGGGCTGGGCGACGTCGGTCTCCGCCAGCGCGCGCGCCCAGGCCTCGGCCTCGTCCGCATCCAGGGCGCGGTCGGCGGCACGCCAGACGAACTCCGACACCGCCTTTCCGCCGGCGTCGCGGATCGCCTCCTCCGCCTTCGCGACGGCCGCGCGCGCCCACGGGTACCGCTCCACCAGCGTGCGCGCCATCAGGAGCTGCTGCGAACCCTGCCCGGGGAAGAGGAACCCCAGCCGCGTGCGGGCGGCCGCATGTCCGACCCAGAGCGCCTGATCGGGGCTGGCCCAGACGTCGCCGGCCGCGGGCGGGCTCTCGCGGAGGCGAAGCTCCAGCGCACGCAGCCGCTCGGCGGCCCGCTCGGGATGGCCGGCCACGACCGCGGCCCGTACGCGGCCCCCCGGCGTGAGCTCGCGCGAGAGCTGTGCCGCGAGATCCGGCAGGTCCGCCAGGCTCGCCTGCTCGACGACGTCGCCCAGCTCGCCCAGGCGCGTGGCCAGCTCGGCGAGCGAGCCCGCGGCCAGCGCGAAGACCTCGGTTTCCTGGTGGGAGACGAGCAACGCCCGCTCCTCGACGGCCGGGGCCAGCCGCGGCGAGGGCGGATCGGCGGACTCCAGCGTCAGGTGCGTGTTGATGCCACCGAAGCCCATGCCCGAGACCCCGGCCCGCAGGCGCACGGACGGGTTGGCGATCTCGCCCCGCAGGACCGGATAAAGGCAGCGCGCGGCGCCGTCGAAGACCTCGCTCGGCGTCTCGCAGCCGGCGGTGGGCGGCACCACGCGGCGGTTGAGCGCGATCACGGCCTTGATCACCGCGCCGATGCCGGCCGCGGCCTTCGTGTGGCCGATGATGGACTTCAGCGACGTCACCCCGCAGCGACGGGGACGGACCGGCCCGGAGGACTCCACGGCGGCCGCGATCGCCTCCAGCTCGACGCGATCGCCGACGCTGGTGCCGGTGCCGTGACCCTCCACGAAGTCGAGGTCGCTCGCCGGATACCCGGCCTTCTCGTACGCGCGCAACAGCGCGGTCGCCTGGCCCTCGCGCGTCGGCGTGGTCAGCCCGCCCTTGCCGTCCGAGGACAGGCCCCAGCCGCGGAGCACCGCGTAGACGGTGTCGCCGTCCGCGAGGGCGTCCTCGAGGCGCTTCAGCACCACGAAGCCGCAGCCTTCGCCCGGCAGGAAACCGGCGGCGCGGCGGTCGTAGACGTTCATGTCCTCGCGTGTCAGCGCGCCGACCTTGGCGAAGCCCACCAGCTCGAACGTGTCCAGGCTGACGTCCACCCCGCCCGCGAGCACGAGGTCCATGTTGCGGCTGGCCAGGTGGTCGGCCGCCGTGATGACCGAAAGCACCGACGACGCGCACGCCCCGTCCACGGTGTAGCCGCCACCGTGGAGGTCGAGCACGTTGCAGATCCGTCCCGCGATCGTGTTCGACAGGCCGCCGGCCAGGGTGTCGTCCGTCATCGGCGGGAAGACCGACTTGAAGTGGTCCTCCATGGTCCGGGCCAGCTCGTCCGTGGCCGTCGCGGAGAGACCGCGCTCGCGCGCGGCGGCGAGCAGCGCCCGGCGCACGAACGGCCAGCGCGGCCGCATCGAGAGCGATCGCGTGTACTCGCCGGTGAGCGTGTTCCCGACCACCACCCCGGTGCGCTCCCGCGGGACGCCCGCGCGGCCGTACCCGGCGTCCTCGAGCGCCTGCAGGGCCACGTGAAGGGCGAGCCAGTGGACCACGTCGGTGCTCTCGAACGTGGCCTGCGGGATCCGCAGCGCGATCGGGTCGAAGGAGAACCCGTCCAGGAACGCTCCCCGCCGGGCGTAGGTGCGATCGGGAGCGGCCGGATCCGGGTCGTAGTAGTCGGCCGACAGCCGCTGCGGCGGGATGCGCCGGAACTCCCGCCTGCGGGCGAGGACGTTCTCCCAGAGCTGGCGTGGGTCGCGGGCGCCCGGATAGAAGCACCCGACCCCGATCACCGCGACCGGCGCGACGGACTGCGGGCGGCTGGAGAGCATCTCGTCTCCTGGATACGCGTGAAAACCCGGAAAACCTGGTCACGCCCGCCGGTTCGGCCGGCGAACACGGGGTCCATACGTGACGTGGATTGCAGGGAAGGACGTCGGACGGCCGCCGGTGCCCGTGATCCGGCGCACCGGCACCCGTTGGCGCGTCTGCCTGGGCCGGGCCTGACCCGGGCGCAGCCGGTGATAGAAAGGGAACCCCCGGGAAGACCGATGCCTTCCGTCCAGGTCGTGCGTACGTACCTCGAGCTGACCTCGCCCGAGGCCCTCAGCGGGGCTCCGGCACCTGATGTCCCAGCGCGCGTGGAACGTGTCGAGAGCTGCCCTCCCTCGTTCTTCCGCTACCTCTACGCGACGGTTGGCGCGGCGTACCACTGGATCGACCGCCTGGGCTGGACCGACGAGGACATCCGGCGCTATCTCGGTACGCCGGGAGTGACGCTTTGGGTCCTCTACGTGCAGGCCGCGCCAGCGGGTTACTTCGAGCTGAGACGCCACGAGGACGCGTCGGTCGAGATCGCGTATTTCGGCCTTCTCCCGGAGTTCATCGGGCGCGGCCTGGGGAAGTTCATGCTGACCGAAGCGGTGCGGCAGGCGTGGTCCGACGGCGCGCGGCGCGTGTGGCTGCACACCTGCACGCTCGACGGGGCCGCGGCGCTGCCCAACTACCGGGCCCGTGGGTTCCGGGCGTATCGGGAAGAGTTGTACACCATTGATGTGCCATGAGTTGACGCTATGAATGGGTGGGGACTGGAATCCGACCACTACATCTGGTACTTTTCTCTTGACAGCCGTGTGACGGCGGTCGCACAATCGGTCCCACGTTCAAGACTTCACAATCAGCTTGAAGGCGCGGGACCTAAGTAGGCCCCGGCTTAGGAGCGAACAACAGCTTCAGGTACGTCAGGGAGGCGTTCCCCATGTCCACTCATCCCATCGAGAATCCCAAGGCCGAGCCCCGGACGTCGTCCGCCCGCCACAAGGGGCTCAGCTTCCGGAGGCACTTCTCGAGGCCCGGGGTCCATCCGTACGACGAGCTGACATGGGAGACGCGTTCCGCCGTCATCAACGACGAGAAGGGCCAGCCGGTCTTCGAGCAGCACGGGATCGAGGTCCCGACGACCTGGAGCCAAACGGCGACGAACATCGTCGCCTCGAAGTACTTCCGGGGGGCGCTGGGCGCGCCGGAGCGCGAGAGCAGCGTCAAGCGGCTGATCTCGCGGGTGGTGGACACGATCGTGGGCTGGGCCGAGGCGCAGGGCTACTTCGCGAGCGCCGACGACCTGCACAACTTCTCGGACGACCTCACGCACCTGCTGGTGCAGCAGAAGGCCGCCTTCAACAGCCCGGTCTGGTTCAACGTGGGGATCGAGAAGCAGCCGCAGGCCTCCGCCTGCTTCATCAACTCGGTCGAGGACCGGATGGACTCCATCCTCGGTCTGGCCAAGACCGAGGGGATGCTGTTCAAGTACGGCTCCGGCACCGG
>DATBIZ010000188.1:0-3185 GCA_036556645.1 Vicinamibacteria bacterium
CTGGGCCTCGCGCCAGAGCCGGCCGCTCGCCTCACGCGAGGAGCTGGTCGCGCGCGTGGCGGAGATGGACGCGCGCTTTCCGGCAGCGGTCCCGCGGCCACCCTTCTGGGGCGGATACCGGCTGGTCCCCGCGCGCATCGAGATCTGGGTGGCAGGCGCCGCGCGCCTGCACGAGCGGACGCTGTACGAGCGCACCAGCGCGGGCTGGACGGCCCAGCTCTTGTATCCCTGACCGCTGCTAGCGATTGAAGAGCGCGCCCAGGAGCCAGTTCACCAGCGTGAGCACCAGCGCGCCCAGGATGCCGGGGATCAGGCCGGTGACCACGTAGCCGGGGATGAACAGCGAGGCCACCCAGAGCAGGATGCCGTTCAGCACGAAGTAGAAGAGCCCCAGCGTCACGATCAGGAGCGGCAGCGAGATCAACATCGCCAGCGGCTTCACGATCAGGTTGAACAGCCCGAGCACGACGCCGCCGACCAGCAGCGTCAGCAGGTCACCCCTGAACACGATCCCGGGGACGAAGGTGGTGGCCCAGAGCCCCACGGCGTTGAACACGATCGCCAGGATGATGCCCATCTCTCGCCCCCTTCCGTTCTCCTATTCTCCGGCCGGCGGTGCGGTGACCACACGATATCCCGAGGGCGGCTCGAAGAGCGAGGCGCGCTGCGGCCCGACCACCACCCGCGTCACCGTGGAGACCGTCTCGTGGCGCTCGCCGAGCACGCTCACGCGCGAGCGGGTCTGCAGCGGGAACCCGCGCAGCGTGCGCACCTGCTTCAGCAGCGGGCCCATGGTCTCGCTCGCCCCCGACCACTCCAGGAAGTCCGCGAAGGCCTCGATCCCGAGCGGCAGGTCGCGCGTCAGGTAGAGGTCGATCACCGCCGAGCCGGCGGTGAGCCGGTAGCCGCGGCAGCGGTAGCCGGCGATCGTCTGTTGGCCGGGCAGCTCGCTCAGGCGCGGCTCCTCGCCGCCGCCCATGAGCTGGCCCGCCAGGCCGAGGTCCAGCCGCGAGCGCTCGCGCAGACGCTCGACGTCGAGCGCGGTCGCGGTCTTGCGCTCGGGGTCGATCCGCCAGGCCTTCCCCTCGCCGAGCCGCAGGATCAGCGCCGCGCCCGCCCCTTCCCCGCCCGCCTCCATGCGCATGCGCCCGCCCGGCGCGTGCCACACGCGCGAGGACACGCCGGGGCCGGAGGCGCGGCCGTCCGCCGACGAGACCACGGTCTGCTCGAAGTACACGCCGGCCGGCGCGGGCGGCGCCGGCGCGAGCAGGACGAGCAAGGCGGGGATGGGCAACATGCGCGCGGAAGTGCTGGACAGGAAACCGGCCGGTATCATACCCTCTGCTCTCCCGGACCATCCGCGCCGCGCTTCGCACGTGCAGGAGACGAGGTGAAGCTGCCCGCCGACGACGCCTCTTTCCGCCAGTCGCTGGTCGAGCTGCTCGAAGCGGGCCCCGCCCGCGAAGAGCGGCTGCTCGACCGCATCGAGCGCCAGCGCGACGGCCAGCCGCTCTACTCGGCCGTGTTGTCCATCCTCACCCACCTGCGCTTCACCGAGGCGCAGGCCCAGCGGCACTGGCGGCGCATCCGCGCCCACCGCCAGGCCCTGCGCGCGGTGCTCGGCCGCGACGTGGGCCTGCGCGTGGCCATCCTCGACTACTTCGTGAACGTGAACCACGAGCTGAAGAACCCGAAGGTGATCGAGATCGCCACCTACGAGCGCACCGCGCGCTCCGCGGTCACCGACACCCTCACCGGGCTCTACCACCGCGGCTTCTTCCTGCAGGCGCTCAAACGCGAGGTGCTGCGCGCGCGGCGCCACGACCTGCTGCTCTCGCTGATCATGGTGGACCTCGACGACTTCAAGACCGTCAACGACACGCGCGGCCACCTCGAGGGCGACCGCGTGCTGGTGAAGGCGGCCGCCGCCATCACCGAGTCGCTGCGCGAGATCGACATCGCCGCGCGCTACGGCGGGGAGGAGTTCGCGGTGATCCTGCCCGAGACCTCGCGCACCGGCGCGGCGGTGGTGGCCGACCGCATCCGCCGGCGGATCGCGGAGGAGCTGGCGCGGCGGCGCTCCGCGGCCGCGGTCACGCTCTCCGCCGGGGTCGCCGGGTATCCCGAGGACGCCGGCAGCGCGGAGGAGCTGATCCGCCGGGCGGACGAGGCGCTGTACCGCGCGAAGGCCGATGGGAAGAACCGGGTGACGCTGGCCGGGCGCGAGCGCCGCCGGTACCGCCGCGTGCGCCTCCGGCAGCCGCTCACCGTGGCGCCGGAGGGCCTGCGCGCGCGCCGCGCGGTGATGTGCAACCTCTCGGAGGAGGGCATGCTGCTGAGCCTGCGCCAGCCGCTGCCGCTCGGCAGCCGGATCAGCCTCACCATGCGCCCGCCGGGCGCGCCCTCGGTCGGCCTGCGCGGCGAGGTGGTGCGCGTGATGCCCGCGACGACGTCGCCGGACGGCCGCTACGACGTCGGCGTGCGCCTGCTGGGCGAGAGCGCGGGCGTGCGCCGCCTGGTCACCGACGAAGCGGACGAGGCCCGGCCCGTCTAGCGACCGGCGACGCGCGCAGCGCGGCGGCGGGAGCGAAGGGGGGTTCAGGGGGGAGCGCGAGGGCCATCGGAGCCGAAGTACTCCAGCGGCCCGAGCGGTCCCCCCGAGATGACGCGTGGCACGCGCGCAGCGTCAGAGCCGCTCGAGCTGGGCCAGGTGGTTCAGGTCGTGGCCGGCGAGCAGCCGGATGATGGTGTCCAGCGTCTCGGGCCCGCGCTCGGGATGGAACGCCTCGCGCGCGAGGTCCGCCGGGCGGAGCGAGCGGAACAGGGCCAGGTTCCAGCGGCGCAGGGCCAGGAACGAGGCCAGCGCCGTCTCGTGGTCCACCTCCGTGTACCGGCGCGCCCAGGCCGACTCGTCGAACGGCTGGATGCGGTGGTTGTCCTCCGCGAGCACCTGGCGGACGCGGAACCCGACGCCGACCTCGGCATCGGCCAGGTGCGCGAGGATCTGCCTGCCCGTCCACTTCCCCTCGCCCCAGCTCCGCGACAAGCGCCCCTGCCCGAGCTTCCGCGCGAGCGCCTCCACGCGCGCCGCGGTCTCCGGCAGGCTCGCGATCGGGTTGCGCTCCCCGAGCAGCCCCAGGATCCGATCGCGATACGAGCCGTCCGTCACCGTCGTCATGTGCGCC
>DATBIZ010000189.1:0-3713 GCA_036556645.1 Vicinamibacteria bacterium
CTCGAAGACCCGGACGAGCCCTGGCGAACCGTCGTCGGCGTGGTGGCGCCAATCCGCTACCGCGACCTGGCCGTGGCACGCCCCACGCTGTACGTGCCGGCGGTCCAGTTCATCGAGACCCCGCAGGCCTACCTGATGCGCACGTCCGTGCCGCCGGCCGCCCTCGCCGGCCTGGTGCGCGAGCGCGTGCAGGCGGCCACGCCCCGGGTGCGCGTGATGGCCGTGGCGCCGTTCCGGCAGTACCTGCAGGTGCCGCTGGCCCGTCCGCGCTTCAACGCGTTCGTCATCGGCGCGTTCGCGGCCGCGTCCCTTCTGCTGGCGGCGGTGGGCCTCTATGCGGTGATGGCGGCCTCCGTGCGCCAGCGGCAGGCCGAGATCGGCATCCGGATCGCGGTCGGCGCGACCGCGCGCGACCTGCGCGCGCTGGTGCTCGGCGAGGGACTGCGCCTCGCCGGCATCGGCGCCTTGATCGGCCTGGCCCTCTCCCTCGCCGTCGCGCGGGCGGTGCGTGGGCTGCTCTTCTCCGTGGACCCGCTCGATCCGCTGTCGCTGGCGGCCGCGGCCGGGCTGCTCGTCGCCGCCGCGACGATGGCGTGCGTCCTCCCCGTCCGGCACGCCACGCGCGTGGATCCCCTGGTCGTGCTGCGCGGCTGAACGCGCCGGGCCGTCAGCGGTACGCGGCCGCCTGGATGCCGTACAGCTCGGCGTACGGGCCCTGCTTCGCCATCAGCGCGTCGTGCGTGCCGACCTGGGCCACGCGCGCGCCGTCGAGCACCACGATCAGGTCCGCCATCCGCACCGTGCTGAAACGGTGGGACACCAGCACGGTGATGCCGCCCGTGTCTCCGGCGGCCCCCCGCCGCGCCCCGCGCGCGGCCGCGGCGTAGCGCTCGAACAGCGCGTGCTCGGTCTCCGCGTCGAGGGCCGCGGTCGGCTCGTCGAGCACCAGCAGCAGCGGCCCCTCGCGCATGAAGCCGCGGGCCAGGGCGAGCTTCTGCCACTGGCCGAACGACACCTCGACGCCGCCGGGCCAGGTGGGGCCGAGCTGGGTGTCGAGCGCCGCGGGCAGACGCGCCACGACGTCGCCGGCCCCGGCGCGGTCGACCGCCGCGCGCACCGCCGGCTCGTGGTCGTGGCGCGGCACGTCGCCCACCCCGATCGAATGCCGCGCCGGCAGCTCGAAGCGGAAGAAGTCCTGGAATGCGCCGGCCAGCCGCGCCCGCCACGCCTCGGCGCGCATGCGCGCGAGGGGCGCGCCGTCCACGAGGATGCGTCCGGCCGTCGGCTCGTAGAGCTTGCAGAGCAGCTTCACGAGCGTGGTCTTGCCCGCGCCGTTCTCCCCCACCAGCGCCACCACCGTGCCCGCAGGGAGAAGCAGGTCCACGCCCTCGAGCACGAGCCGGTCGGTCCCCGGGTAGGCGAAGGACACGCCCTCGAACCGGATGCCCTCGACCAGCCGCGCCGGCACCGGGAGGTCCGCGGACGGCGCGAACGAAGCCGCGTAGTCCTCGAGCCAGGCCAGGCGCCGCGACCCGTCGAGCCAGATGCCGCGCAGGAACCCGATCTCGCCGACCGCGGCGGCCACGTACGCCGAGAGCCGGCCGCCCGCGGCCAGGACCAGCAGCACGTCCCCGGTGGGCGCGCGCAGAACCGAGGTCACGAACACGACCGCGCCGACGTACCCGAGGCCGAACACGGTCCAGGCCAGCGCGTGCCACAGCGCGCTGCGCGCGCGGACCGACGCGATCGGGCGGTACCAGCGCTCCCAGCTCGCGCGCCGCTCGCCCGCCAGGCGCGCCCCGATGCCGGTGACCCGCACCTCCTTGCCCGGCGCGGCCGTGGTCGCGGTCTGGAACAGGTGGCGTGCCAGGCGCGACGCCGCGGAAGCCTTCTCCTCGGCCGCGCGCTCGACGCCGGGGCGCCAGGTCGAGGTGGCGACCGTGGGCAGGGCGAAGAGCGCCAGCGCCGCCAGCGCGGGATGGATGGACACGAGCAGGACGGTCACCACCGCGAGCCTCAGGATCCACCCGCAGGTCGAGAACAGCGACATGTACATGTGGTCGAGGACGAACACCTGGTTGCGCAGCACGGAGAGCCGGTCGAGGTAGTCGGGCCGCTCCTGGTGCGCGACGGTGGCGATCGAGGCCTGCAGCCGCGCCACGTGCGCCTCGAGCGCGATCGTGACCTTGTCGCGGAAGCGCCGCTGCACGCGCGTGCTGACCGTGGTCAGGAGCCAGGTCGCCGTGGCCGAGGCGCCGAGGCCCAGCGCGGCGCCCAGCACGCGCGCGGCGTCCTGGCGCATCACGCCGTCGCCGAGCACCTTCAGCCACAGCGCCATCAGCGCGTCGGGGAGCGCGGCCAGCTGCGACAGCGCGAACGCCGCCACGATCAGCCGCGGCTCGTGGCGGTAGCCGAGCACGAGGAGCCGCCACATCGCCGGCAGCGCCGGCGGCATCCGCTCAGGCGAGGACGTCGTAGGACGCTCCTTCCTCGTCCGCGGTGGCGCCGAAGCGCCGCGCCTGCAGCTCGAACATCGTGCGGTAGCGGCCGCCGCGCGCCATCAGCTCGTCGTGGGTGCCCAGCTCGACCACGCGCCCGTGCTCGAGCACGCAGATCCGGTCCGCGTGGCGGACCGTGGAGAAACGGTGCGAGATCAGGATGGTGGTGGCATGGCGCGTGGCCGCGAGCAGCCGGTCGAAGATCTCCGCCTCGCCGCGCACGTCGAGCTGCGCGGTCGGCTCGTCGAGCAGCACCAGGCCGGCGCCGCGCCGCACCGCGCAGAGGGCGCGCGCGAGCGCGATGCGCTGCCACTGGCCGCCCGAGAGCTCGGTGCCGCCGGGGTACCCGCGCGCCAGCGGCGTGTCGAGCGCGGCCAGGCCGGCCGCGCCCGCGTCGCGCAGCGCCGCCTGCACCACCCCGTCGGGCGCCCCGGCCGGCGCCACGTTGTCGCGCAGCGGCAGCTCGAAGCGGATGAAGTCCTGGAACACGGCGGTGACCCGCGCGCGCCAGGCCTCCACGTCCAGGTCGCGGAGATCGACGCCGTCCACCTCGATCGCACCGCCCTGCGGGTCGTACAGGCGGCAGAGCAGCTTGGCCAGCGTCGTCTTGCCCGCCCCGTTCACCCCGACGATCGCGAGCGAGGACCCGGCCGGGATCGCCAGGTCGAAGCCGTCGAGCACGGCCCGTTCGCCGCCCGGATAGGCGAAGGTGACGCCGCGGAAGCGCACCTCGCGCGCGGGCAGGCCCTCCGCGCCGCGCGGCGGGCCGGGCCGCGCCGCGAGCGCGCCCTGCGCCGCCATCGCGGGCTCGAGCCGCAGCACCGCCGCCACCGGCGCCGCCGCGCCGTCCAGCGCCCAGCTCAGGCCGCCGAACGCGATCGCGCTCGCACCGACCGCCGCCTGCGCGAACACGACGGCCCGGCCGAGGTCGAGCCGCCCGTCGAGCGCGGCCGAGGCCAGCGACCAGAACACGGCCACGTTGGCGGCCGTCACCAGCAGCACGCTCCAGAGGAGCGGCTTCTCGCGCAGGCGCGTCGCGCGGTACTGCAGCTCGTGCAGCCGCGTCCGGCGGCGGACGAAGCGCTCCATCACCCAGTCGACGAGGCCGAACAGGCGCAGCTCCTTGGCCGCGGGAGGATCCACGGCCAGCCGGTAGGCGTAGTCGGCGTGGCGCTGCGCCTCGCGCACCTCGTCGGTGTTGCGGTCGCGCCAGAC
>DATBIZ010000190.1:0-3694 GCA_036556645.1 Vicinamibacteria bacterium
GGGCGAGACGGTGCGCGTGCGCGCGAACGCCTCCGATCCCGACGGCGACACCCTCACCTACGAGTGGAGCGCGTCGGCCGGCCGCATCGTCGGCACCGGCCCGCAGGTCACGTTCGACAGCACCGGCATGAGCCCGGGCTCCTCCGCCACGATCACCGTCCGCGTCAGCGACGGCCGCGGCGGCACGGCCAGCTCCACCTGCAACGTCCGCACGCCGGCGCGGCGCGAGGCACCGGCCGTCACCACCTGCGTGGCCGGCGGGTTCCCGCGGAACCTGGCCCGCCTGACCAACGTGGACAAGGCGTGCCTCGACGACGTGGCCACCCGCCTGCGCAACGATCCGCGCAGCCGCGTGATCGTCGTCGGCCACGCCGACAGCGGCGAGCGGTTCCCCGAGGTCATCGCGCGGCAGCGCGCCGAAGCGGTGAAGGACTACCTGGTCCGCGAGCGCGGCATCGAGGAGAGCCGCATCACGACGCGCAGCGCGGCCGCCACGCGTCCGCTCGACAGCGGAACGGACGCCGCCGCCCGGGCCCGCAACCGCCGGGTGGAAGTGATCTTCGTGCCCGAGGGCGCCACCGCACCCGAGGACTAGAAGACAACCAACTGGGATGAACACAAGGGCGCGGCCGCAAGGCCGCGCCCATTTTTCTGGGCGGGGCCGGTGGAAACGGAAACGGAATCGGGACGGTGCCGGAATCGGGACGGGTGCCGATCGGAACGGTGGCGGAATCGGAACGGTGCCGGTCCGGTTCCGGTTCCGTCCCGGTACCGGCTCCGGTCCGTTCCGGTAACGGTTCCGGTTTCTGATACTTGGGGCTACAATGCCACGTAGAAGGCAGATGGCAACGCGGATGCGGGCGATCACGGTCCTTCTCGGCGCGCTGCTGCTGCTCTTCACTCCCCTCGCCCACGCGCAGAGCTGGGTTCCCGTCGGGCCGCCGGGAGGCGACGTGCGCTCGCTGGCGGCGGACCCGCGGGATCCTCGCCGGGTGTACCTGGGCACCGCCGACGGCCTGCTCTACCGCTCCGACGACCTGGGCCGGCGCTGGCAGCGGCTGTCGCCGGGGTTCCCGCACCGGGGCGTGAGCATCGACGACATCGTGGTGGCCCCCACCGGCGTCGTGCTCGTCGGGTACTGGGAGGTGCACGGCACCGGCGGCGGCATCGCGCGCAGCGTGGACGGCGGCCGCACGTTCACCGTGCTGGAGGGCATCCGGGGCCAGCCGGTGCGGGCGCTGGCCGTCGGTCCCGGCAACCCGAACCTGCTGGTCGCCGGCAGCATGAGCGGCGTGTTCCGGTCGCTCGACGGCGGGCGCACCTGGCGCCGCATCACGCCCGAAGGCCACCCGGACCTGCGCAACGTCGGGTCGGTCGCGATCGACCACTCCGACCCGCAGGTGATCTACGTGGGGACCTGGCACCTGCCCTGGAAGACCACCGACGGCGGGCGCATGTGGCAGCCGGTGCACACGGGGATGATCGACGACTCGGACGTGATGACGCTGACCGTGGACCGGGGCAACCCGCAGAACGTGTTCGCCACCGCCTGCTCGGGGATCTACCGCTCCGCCGACGCCGCGCAGAAGTGGTCGCGCATCCGCGGCATCCCGTCCAGCAGCCGGCGCACGCGCGCGTTCGCGCAGAGCCCGGACGACCTGAACCGGCTCTACGCGGGGACGATCCAGGGCGTGTGGATGTCGGAAGACGGCGCGGCCACCTGGCGGCTGGTCACGCGCGACGACCTCGTGGTCAACGCGATCCTCGCGCTGCCCGGCGGCGTGCTGCTGCTGGGCACGGACGGCGCCGGGGTGGTCCGCAGCGACGACGCGGCCGGGACGTGGACGGCGTCGAACCAGGGCTTCTCGGAGCGCTTCGTCTCGCGGATGCTGTTCGACCCGCGCGGCGGGCGCGTGCTCGCCGGCATCTGGGGCGACCGCCGTCACGGTGGCGTGTTCAGCGCTCCGGGCCCGCGCGGCCCGTGGACGCGGCTGGGGGTCGGCCTGGAGGGACGCGAGGTCCTCTCGCTCGCGCTCCACGAGGACACGATCGTGGCCGGCACCGACGCCGGCATCTTCGTGTGGAACGCGGCGCCGCAGACCTGGAAGCGCGTGCGCTCGGTGCCGGGCCAGGTGGAGGTGCACCCGCGCGTCAACGACTTGACCGCGCTGCCCGGCGGCAGCTACGTCGCGGCCACCTCGCACGGCGTGCTGCGCAGCCTCGACGGCGGCCTCACCTGGAAGCGCCCCACGCTGGGCCTGACCGGCCACGTGAACGTGCAGGCGGTGGCCGCGTCGGCCCGGCAGCCGGGCCTGGTGCTCGCGGCCACGCCGCTGGGGTTCTTCAAGAGCCTCGACGCCGGCGAGCGCTGGGCCCAGACCTCGAGCGGGATCGCGGAGGTCGAGGCGCACCGGATCGCGGTCCTGCCCACCGACGACGCGGTCGTGTTCGCGACCACCTCGCGTGGCCTCTTCCGCTCGCGCGACGGCGGGCAGAGCTGGGCGCGCGTCACGGGCGGCATCCCGCAGGCGGACATCACGGGCCTCGCCGTGCACGCCGATGGGCGCACCCTCTACGCCAGCGACTTCACCTGGGGCGGAGTGTTCCGCAGCGCGGACGGCGGCGAGAGCTGGGAGCGGCTGCCGGGGGAAGGGCTGGCCAGCGACCGCGTGTGGGCGCTGGCGGTGGACCCGTCCGGCGCCGAGCGCGTCCTCGCCGCGTCCCCGTCCGGCGGCGTGCACATGCTCACGCCGCCGCCCGCCGCGGCGGCCGGAGAAGGCTCGCGCTGAGCCGCGTGACCGCCGTCACGCCCGCGTTTCCCGCCTGCTCTAGACTTCTTCGCTGCCGTTTCCGGGGCTGGCCCCGGCAAGGAGGAGGACAATGACGCTCGCCGCGCTGCTGCTGGCCGCCGCCGTCATCCCCGCCGCCCAGGAAGGGACCCCGCGTCCCGAGACCGCCGCCGCCGAGCCCGCGGGATCGCCGCAGGCCCACATCGACGCCGGCCTGCGGGAGTTCCGCCGCCGGCGCTTCGCCCGCGCCCAGGAGCACTTCGAGCAGGCCGTGCAGGCCAACCCCGACGACGCGGCCGCGACGTTCTACCTCGCCTACACGGTCTACAAGATCGCGGAGCCCAAGCGCCCGTTCCACCCGGACAAGCAGAAGGCCGCGGAGCTGTTCGCGAAGGCGTACTCGCTGGACCCGAACTTCAAGCCCGTCTGGCATCGGTAGGGACGGCTCGGACTCCAAACCGAAGCCGTACCCGTATCGGCACCGGTACCCGACACCGAAGCCGACCCCGAAACCGATCGGCCTCGGTTTCGGTTTCGGTTTCGGGTACTGGTACCGGTTCGGGTACGGACTCGGATCCGGTTACGGCAGGTACTTCCCCAGCAAGGACGTCTTGCTGAGATCCGAGTACAACACCAGCCCGATCAACAGGAACAGCACCATCGCCCCCGCGTTCATCAGCCACGCCTTCGCGTTCACGCTGAAGTCGTGGCGCGCGACGCTCTCCGCGGCCAGGATCGCGAGGTGGCCGCCGTCGAGCGGCGGCAGCGGGAACAGGTTCATGATGCCGATCTGGAGGCTGATCACCGCCACCAGGTAGAAGAGGGGCCCGATGCCGCCGCGGGCGGCGTCGCCGGAGGCCTTGGCGATGCCGAGCGGGCCCATCATCGTCTTGGGCGAGATCTGC
>DATBIZ010000191.1:0-8543 GCA_036556645.1 Vicinamibacteria bacterium
CGTCTGCAGCGCGCGCTCCGTGGCGTCCGCGAAGGCCAGCGGCGCCGCGATCACCACGTCTTCGAGCGCGCACGCGTCACCGCCGGTCACCTCGCGAGCGGCCGCCCAGGCCATCTCGACGAACGCGGTGGCGGGCATCACCACCGTGTCGTGGATGCGGTGGTCGGCCAGCGCCGGCCAGGACCGCGGGCCGATCTCCGCCGCGAAGAGCGCGTCCTCGACCGGCGACGCGACGCGGCTTCCGAGCAGCGCGTGGAGCACGGGCCCGCCGGCCGCGCGCGGCCGCGCCGACGATCCGCCGTCCACCCAGTGGCGCTGGCGCTCGAACGGGTAGGAGGGCAGCGTGACGCGGCTCCGCGGCCGTCCGCCGTCGAAGGCGGCCCAGTCCACGTCCGCCCCCTCCACGTACAGCCGGCCCAGCGTCTCCAGGACCTGCGTCCAGTCGCCGCGGCCGCGGCGCAGGGTGGGCAGCCACGCCGCCGGCCCGTCCGGCTCCGCCTTCTGCCCCAGCGCGCACAGCGTCGGATGCGGGCCGACCTCGAGGAACACCGCGTGCCCGCGGGCACGCAGCGCCTTCAGCCCCTGCGCGAAGCGCACCGGCTCGCGGAGCTGGCGCACCCAGTAGGCCGCGTCCGCCACCTCCTCGCGCGCGACGTCTCCGCTCAGGTTCGAGACCAGGGCGAGGCGTGGCGGCGCGTAGCGCACGTCGGCCGCGACGCGCGCGAACGCCTCCCGCGCCGGATCCATCAACGCGGAGTGGAACGCGTGCGACACGGCCAGGCGCCGCGCCCGCGCCCCGCGCGCCTGGAAGGCGGCCGCCACCGCGACCAGCGCGGCGTCGGGCCCCGAGAGCACGACCTCGTCGTCCGCGTTGACCGCCGCCACCGAAACGTCGGGCACCCCGGTCACGGCGAGGGCGTCGGCGACCGCGGCCTCGGACGCGGCCACCGCCCACATCGCGCCACCGGGCGGGAGCGCGCCCATCAGCCGCGCGCGCGCGGCCAGCAGCTTCAGCGCGTCCTCGACCGACAGCACGCCGGCCACGCAGGCCGCGGCGTATTCGCCCACGCTGTGGCCCATCACCGCGGCCGGCTCGACGCCCCAGCTCCGCCACATCTGGCAGAGGGACCACTCCACCGCGAACAGCGCCGGCTGCGTGTACGTGGTGTCGTCCAGCGGCGAGCGCTCTCCGGACGGCGGGTAGAGGACCGAGAGCAGCGTGCGGTCGAGGTGCGGGCGGAGCCGCTCGTCGCACTCGTCGAGCGCCTTGCGGAAGGCGGGCTCGCTCGCGTAGAGCTCCTGCCCCATCCCCGTGTACTGCGAGCCCTGGCCGGTGAAGAGGAACGCGACGCGGGGCCGCTCCGCGCCGGCGCGTCCGCGGAGGACGGCCGGTCCGCTCTCGCCCGCGGAGAGGGCGCGCAGCTGCGCGCGCGCGTCGTCCGGGGTCGCGGCCACCACCGCGGCCCGGTGCGCCAGGTGCGAGCGTCCCGCGTTCGCGGTGAAGGCGGCGTCGGCGAGCGCGGGCGCGTCCGCCGCGGCGAGCCGCTCCGCGTAGCGTCCGGCCAGCGCGGCCAGTGCCGTCTCCGTGCGCGCGGAGACCGTGAGCAGGTGCAGCGGGCGTTCCGGCGGGAACGCGCCGGGCGGAGCCGCGGCGGGCGCGGGCGGCGCCTCCACGATCACGTGCGCGTTGGTTCCGCTCGCCCCGAACGAGCTGACGCCGGCCACGCGCCGTCCGGTCCACGCGCGCGCCGCGGTGGGGACCGCGATCGGCAGCTCCGCCCACGGCACGTGCGGGTTCGCGGTCGTGAAGTGCAGGTGCGGCGGGACCTCGCCGTGCCGCACCGCGAGCACGGTCTTGATCAGGCCGGCGATGCCGGCCGCCGCCTCGAGGTGGCCGATGTTGGTCTTCACCGAGCCGACCAGCAGGGGGTGGCCCTGCGCGCGGCCCGGCCCGAGCACGGCGCCGAGCGCGCGCAGCTCGATCGGGTCGCCCAGCGCGGTGCCCGAGCCGTGCGCCTCGACGTAGCCGACCTCGGCGGGCTCCACGCCCGCGGCGGCGAGCGCCTGCCGCAGCACGGCCTCCTGGGCGAGCCCGTTGGGCACGGTGAGCCCGCTGCTCCGTCCGTCCTGGTTCACGGCGGTCGCCCGGATCAGCGCGTGGATCCGGTCGCCGTCCGCGAGCGCGTCCGAGAGCCGCTTCAGCACGACCACCCCGCAGCCCTCGCCGCGCACGTAGCCGTCCGCGGCGGCGTCGAACGTGCGGCAACGTCCGCCGGGGGCGAGCATGCGCGCCTTCGAGAGCGCGACCGTCCCGTCCGGCACCAGGGTCAGGTTCACGCCCGCCGCCAGGGCCAGGCGGCTCTCGGCGGTGCGCAGGCTCTGGCAGGCCAGGTGCACCGCGACCAGCGACGACGAGCAGGCGGTGTCCACGACCAGGCTCGGCCCCTGCAGCCCGAGCAGGTACGAGAGGCGGCCGGCGGCGAAGTTCGGCGAGTTGCCGGTGATCCAGTACGCCTCGATCGCCTCGCGCCCCGCGCGGTCGAGCACCTGCGCGTAGTCGCCGGCGGTCATGCCGACGAACACCCCGCTCGCGCTGCGGGCCAGGCGGTCGGCCGGCTGGCCCGCGTCCTCGAGCGCCTCCCAGGCGACCTCGAGCAGCAGCCGCTGCTGCGGGTCCATCGCGGCCGCCTCGCGCGGCGCGAGCCCGAAGAACGCGGCGTCGAACTGGTCCACGCCCGCCAGGAAGCCCCCGTGCCGCGCGTAGGTCTTGCCGGGGGCCTCGGGGTCGGGGTCGTACCAGGCTTCGAGGTCCCAGCGTTCGCGTGGCACCTCGGTGATCGCGTCCACGCCCGCGCGCAGCAGCCCCCAGAACGCCTCCGGCGAGAGCGCCCCGCCCGGGAACCGGCAGGCCATGCCGACCACGGCGATCGGCTCGTGGCGGGAGCGCTCGACCTCGTCGAGCCGCGCGCGCATCCGCCGCAAGGCGAGCAGCGCGCGCTTCTCCGCGGACAGCGCCTCCGGGGCCGGGGACTCGCTCATCCGCGCTCCTCCGGCGAGAGCGATCCGAGCTCCTCCTCGAGCAGCTCCTTGACCTCGGCATCCGAGAGCGCTTCGAGCGCGGCGACCTCCGCGTCGGCCCCGTTGCCGTTCCCGTTGCCGTTCCCGTTCGCGCTCGACAGCCGCAGCACGTCGTCGAGCAGGTACGAGGCGAGCGCGTGGATCGTGGGGTGGTCGAAGGCGAGCGTCGAGGGCAGTGGGCGGCCGAGCCGGTGCTGCAGGCGGTTGCGCAGGTCCACCGCCATCAGCGAGTCGAGGCCCAGCGCGTTGAAACCCTCGTCGGCGTGCAGGCGCGTGGAGGAGTCCAGGCCGAGCACGGTGGCGAGCTCGCGCCGGAGCTCCCCGTGCAGCAGGTCGCGGCGGTCCCCGGGGATCGCCTCTGCCACCCGCGCGGCCAGGTCGCCCCCGTCCGCCGCCGCGGCGGGGGCGCCCTCGGGCGCCAGCGCGTCGAGCAGGCGGCGCCGGGCCTTCGCCGAGAACACCGGGGCGAACGAGGCCCAGTCCACGCGCGCGACCACCGCTTGCGCGACGCCCGCGCCGAGCAGGCGGTCGAGCGCGCGCAGCGCCTCGTCGGCGGTGAGCGCGCCCACGCCGATCGCGGCCAGCGTGCGGCGGTCCTCCTCGGTGGACATCCCCGCCGAGACCGGACCCCAGTTCACGGTGGAGGCCGGCAGTCCCTCCGCCCGCCGATGCGCGCCGAACGCGTCGAGGAAGTGGTTGGCGGCCGCGTAGTGCGCCAGGCCGCGCGATCCCCACACCGACGCTCCCGAGGAGAACGAGACGAAGAAGTCGAGCGGCCGCGCGCGCGTCAGCTCGTGGAGCACCCAGGTGCCCGCCACCTTCGGCCGCAGCGTCTCCGCCAGCGCCTCCGCGGACAACGCGTGGGCGTCGGCCGCGCGCAGCACGCCGGCCGCGTGCACCAGGCCGCGCAGCGGCGGCCCGTCCTGCTCGGCGCGCGCGAGCGCGGCCGCCATCGCGGCCGGATCGGCGACGTCGGCGGCGAACGTGACGAGCCGGCCGCCCTCCGCGCGCAGGTCGCGCAGGGCTTCCGGCTCGCCGTCCGCGGGCACGCGCCGGCCGACCAGCGCCACGCGTCCCGCGCCCTTGTCGAGCAGCCAGCGCGCGACCCTCAGGCCGAGGCCGCCCAGTCCTCCGGTCACCAGGTAGGTGCCGTCCGCGCGCACGCTGGCGGACCCGCCGGCCGCCAGCGTCCGCCGCGTCAGCCGCGCGGCCCGGCGCTCGTTTCCGCGCAGCGCGACCTGGTCCTCGCCGTCGGCGCGCTCGAGCTCCGCGACCAGCGCCGCCGCCTCGTCCTCGGAGGGATGCGGCGCGAGATCGATCAGGCCGCCCCACAGCTCCGGCTGCTCCAGGGCCAGGCCGCGGCCCAGGCCCCACACCAGCGACTGCGCGAGCGCCGGCGACTCGGCCTCCGACGTCGCCTGCGCGCCGCGCGTGACCACGTGGAGCCGGGCGCCGGCCGCCTGCTCCGCCAGCGCCTGCGCGAGGGCGAGCACGCTCGCGCCGCCGAAGCGGCCGGCCTCGAGCAGCGCCGGGGTGGTCAACGCCGCGGACGCGGGCGCGTCGAGGCTCCACAGGTGGACGACCGCGGCCGGCTCGCCGCCGGCGAGCCTCTCCGCGCAGAGCCGCCGCCAGTGCTCGCCGCGGCCCGGATCCAGGCGCACGCGGTCGCCGCTGGACGCGTATTCGTCGCCGGGCGTCACCAGCGTGCAGCGCACGCCGCGGCCGCGGAGCAGGCGCGCGAGCGCCTCGCCGGCGCCGGAGGCGTCGGCGAGCACCACCGCGCGCGTGTACTGCCGGCGGGGCGCGTCGCCGGCGGCCGGCCGCGGAGCCCAGGTCATCTCGTACAGGCAGGAGTCGAGGTCGGCCTCGCGCGGCCCGCCGGCGGGGGCGGCCTCGAGCCAGCAGCGGGTGCGCTCGAACGGGTAGGTCGGCAGCGCGACCTTCCGCCGCGCGCCGTCGCGATGGAAGGCGTCCCAGTCCACGTCCACGCCGCGGACGTAGAGCGCGGCGAGGCTCCCCAGCAGCTCGCGCCAGTCGTCGCGCCCGCGGCGCAGCGACGGCAGCCAGGCCGCCCCCTCGTCGCGCACGCTCTGCGGCCCCAGCCCGATCAGCGTGGGCGTGGGACCGACCTCGAGGAAGACGCGGCACCCCTGCCCGTGCAGCGACAGGAGCCCGTCGCCGAAGCGGACGGCCTCACGCGCGTGCCGGCGCCAGTACGCCGGGCGGCAGAGCTCCTCCGCGTCCGCCACGCGGCCGGTCAGGTTCGAGACGAGGGGGATGCGCGGCGCCGACCACGCGATGCGCGCGGCGGCGCGCTCCAGCGCGTCCAGCGACGGCTCGACCAGCGCCGAGTGGAAGGCGTGCGACACCGCGAGCGGCCGCGTGCGGATCCCGTGCGCCTCGAGGTCGGCCACCGCGGCCTCCAGCGCGCTCTGCCGGCCCGACACGACCACGCTCTCCGGCCCGTTCACCGCGGCGATCGAGAGCGCGCCGTCGTAGGGCGCGATCACGTCCGCCACGCGCTCTTCGCCCGCCAGCGCCGCCGCCATGGCCCCGCTCTCCGGCAGCGACTGCATCAGGCGCCCGCGCGCGGCCACCAGCGCCAGCGCGTCCTCCAGCGAGAGCGCGCCCGCCACGCAGGCCGCCACGTATTCGCCGACGCTGTGGCCGATGACCGCGGACGGCTCCACGCCCCAGCTCCGCCACGTCTCGCTCAGCGCCCACTCGAGCGCGAACAGCGCCGGCTGCGCGTAGGCGGTCTGGTCGAGCGGCGTGGCCTCGCCCTCCGCCGGGTAGAGGACCTCGAGCAGCGGCCGGTCGAGGTGCGGCCTCAGCAGCTCGGCGCAGCGCTCCAGCGCGGCGCGGAACCCGGGCTCGTCCTGGTAGAGCTGCCGGCCCATGCCGGCGTACTGCGAGCCCTGGCCGGTGAACAGGAACGCGATCTCCGGACGCTCGGGGCCGACCCGCTCGCCGCGCACCACCCCGGCCGGCGCCTCGCCGCGCGACGCGGAGACGAGCAACGCCCCCGCCTCGGCGGCGTCCCCGGCGCAGACCGCGAGGCGGTGCGCGAAGTGGGAGCGGCCGGTGGCCAGCGTGAAGGCCGCATCGCCGAGCGCGGGCGAAGCTTCCGCGAGCTGCCGGCCGATCCGCTCGGCCTGCGCCGCGAGCGCCCGCTCGCTCTTCGCCGAGAGCGCCAGCACCTGCAGCGGCCGCTCCGCCGCGGGCACGGCGGCCGGGAGCGGCGGCGGCTCCTCGACGACCACGTGCGCGTTGGTGCCGCTGAAGCCGAACGAGCTGACGCCGGCGACCCTCCGGCCCGCCGGCCAGGGCATCACCGCGGTCGGGATCCGCGCGGGGATCGCCTCGAGCGCGATGTGCGGGTTCACCTGCCGCAGGTGGAGGTGCGGGGGGATCTCGCCCTTCTGGAGCGACAGCACGACCTTGATCAGACCGGCCACGCCGGCGGCCGCTTCGAGGTGCCCGACGTTGGTCTTCACCGAGCCCACGATCAGCGGCCGCTCCCCGTCGCGCCCCTCGCCGAGGGCGGCGCCGAGCGCCTTCATCTCGATCGGGTCGCCGAGCGACGTCCCCGTGCCGTGCGCTTCGACGTAGGCGACCTCGGCCGGCGCGACCCCGGCCGCCAGGAGCGCGTCGCGGATCACCGCCTCCTGGGCCGGGCCGTTCGGCACCGTGAGCCCGCTGCTGCGCCCGTCCTGGTTCACGGCGGATCCGCGGATCACCGCGAGCACCGTGTCGCCGTCGGCCAGCGCGTCGTCGAGGCGCTTGAGCACGACCACGCCCGCCCCCTCCCCGCGCACGTAGCCGTCCGCGGCCGCGTCGAAGGTCTTGCAGCGCCCGTCCGCCGCCAGCATCCGTGCCTGGCAGAAGTTGATGGTCGCCTCGGGCGAGAGCAGCGCGTTGACGCCGCCGGCCAGCGCCAGCGAGCACTCCCCCGCGCGGAGGCTCTGGCTGGCCAGGTGGACCGCGACCAGCGAGGACGAGCAGGCGGTGTCCACGGCCAGGCTCGGGCCCTGCAGGCCCAGGATGTAGGACAGCCGGCCCGCGGCGACGCTGAGCGCGTTGCCGGTGCCGAAGTAGGCGCCGATGCGCGCGGGGTCGCCGCCCTTCACGTGCAGGTACGCGTAGTCGGCGCTGCTGATGCCGACGAACACGCCCGCGCGCCGGCCCATCAGGCGATCGGGCGACTGCCCGGCGTGCTCGAGCGCCTCCCAGCTCACCTCGAGCAGCAGGCGCTGCTGGGGGTCCATGCCCGCGGCCTCGCGCGGCGAGATGCCGAAGAACACGGGGTCGAACCGGTCCACGCCCGCCACGAACCCGCCGTGGCGGGAGTACATCTTTCCCGGCGCGCCGGGCGTGGCGTCGTAATGGGCGTCGAGGTCCCAGCGGTCGGGTGGCACCTCGGAAATCGCGTCCGTGCCCTCGCGCAGCAGGCGCCAGAACGCCTCCGGATCGCTCGCGCCGCCCGGGAAGCGGCAGCCGAGCCCGATCACCGCGATCGCGTCCGCGGCGCTGGCCGGGCGTGCCGCGGCGGCCACGGCCGCGACCGGAGCCGCCGGCGCGCCGCCGCCGATCTCGCGGAGCAGGTGATCGGCGAGCGCCTCGATGGTCGGGAAGTCGAAGGCGAGCGTGGCGGGCAGCGCGCAGCCGGTGCTGCGCTGCAGCCGGTTCCGCAGCTCGAGCGCCATCAGCGAGTCGAGGCCCAGGTCGCGCAGGCCCTGCCGCGGGTCGGCCGCGGCCGAAGCGGGCAGGCCGAGCACGCCCTGCACCTGCCGCCGCACGTGCGCGAGCAGCAGGTCGCGGCGCTTGCCGAAGGGGGACGCCTGGAGCAGCGCGCGCAGCTCCGGCCGCGCCGCCGCCTCCGGGGACACGCGCGCGACTCCCTCCGCGAGCTCGGAGAACAGCGGCGGCTCCGCTCCCGGCGCGAACGGCGCCACCGCGCGCGCGAGGTCGAGGGGCAGCACGGCCACGTGCGCGGCCGGCGACGCGAGCAGCGTCCCGAGCGCGGCCAGGCCGCGCTCGGTGTCCACGAGGCCGATGCCCTGCTCGCGCCACCGCTCGTGATCGCGCTCGCGCAGGGTGGCCGCCATCCCCGAGCCGCTCCAGGGTCCCCAGCCGACGCTGACCGCCGGGAGCCCGAGGCCGCGGCGGTACGACGCCAGCGCGTCCAGGAACGCGTTCGCCGCCGCGTAGTTGCCCTGGCCCGGAGCGCTCAGCACCGACGCGGCCGAGGAGAACAGCACGAAGAAGTCGAGCGCGGAGCGCTCGGCGGCGCGGTGCAGGTGGATGGCACCGCGCAGCTTGGGCGCGAGCACGGCCTGGAAGCGCTCCCAGGTCTGCTGCGCGAGCACGCCGTCGTCGAGCACGCCGGCGGCGTGCACGATGCCGCGCAGCGGCGCCTCCCGCGGGATCGCGCGCAAGAGCTCCGCCACCTGCCGCGGATCGCC
>DATBIZ010000192.1:0-5477 GCA_036556645.1 Vicinamibacteria bacterium
GGGCACGCGCATCGTGTCGCACGCGTTCGACATGGGCGACTGGAAGCCCGAGGAGCGCGTGGTGGTGGAGCTGCAGCCCTCCACCTACGTGCTCTACCGCTGGACGATCCCCGAGCGGAAGGCCCCGCCGGCGGCCCAATAGCCGCGGCCCGCCAAGCGCGCCAACCGTTCGAGTTACGTACCTTGGATCGAGGAGCGTGTTCGTTCGTGACACGCCGCGTGCCACGGACGGACACCGGCGTCAGGCCCCGGCGCGCAGCGCCCTCTCGATCACCTCGAGGAAACCGCGGCCGTAGCGCTCCGCCTTGGCCGCGCCGATGCCGTGCACGCCGAACAGGGCGTCGAACGTCCGCGGCTGCACCGCGGCGAGGTCGCGCAGCGTGCGGTCGCTGGCGATCACGTAGGGCGGAACGCTCGCCGCGCGCGAGAGCGTCAGGCGATGCGCGCGCCGCGCCTCGAACACCGCGGGCGCGGTCGCGGGCTCCAGGCCGGAAGGCACGGACGGCCTCGACCCTGCGCCCTTCGGCCGCCGGGGCGCGGCGGCCGCGGCCGAGGGCAGCACCAGGCGCGCCGGCCGCTCCGCCTTCATCACCGCGCGCCCGGCCTCGGTGAGGACGATCAGCGGCCGGTCGCCGGTCGTGAAGTCCGCCCAACCGGCCGTGACGCAGCGCCGGAGCAGCCGCGTGAGCCATTCCTCGGAGCGCTCGCGCAGCACGCCGAACGTCGGCGTCAGGTGCAACCGCGCGCTTTCCAGCCGCTCGTCCATCTCCCCGCGCAGCAGCCGCACCGCCGCCTTCATCCCGAACCGCCGGCTGACGCGCGCGACCGCGCTCAGCGCCTTGCGCACGACCAGCGTCGTCTCCTCGTCGCCCGCGCCGCCGTCCTGGAGCGTCTCGCACACGTCGCAGTGGCCGCAGCCGTCGAGCGTCTCGGCCTCGTCGCCGAAGTAGCGCAGGATCGAGTCGTGCCGGCAGGAGCCGCCCTCGGCCCAGCGCATCAGCTCGAGGAACAGGTTCCACTTGTGCGCGGCCACCGCCGGGTCGGTGGCGTCGCCTTCGATGAGCCGGCGCCGCAGGGCGAGGTCGTTGCCGCCGACGAGCATCAGGCCGTAGGCGACCTTGCCGTCGCGGCCGGCCCGGCCGATCTCCTGGTAGTAGGCCTCGATCGAGCCGGGCGGCGCGAGGTGCACCACCGCGCGCACGTCGGGCCGGTCGATGCCCATGCCGAAGGCGTTCGTGGCCACCACCACCTGCGCGCGGCCGTCGAGGAACGCCTGCTGCGCGGCCTGGCGCTGCGCGGGCGTGAGGCCGGCGTGGTAGACCTCGGCGCGCCAGCGCTCCGCCCGCAGGCGCGCGGCTTCCTCCTCGGCCCGCTTGCGCGTGGGCGCGTAGACGATGGCGACGCCATCGGCGGCGGCCGGCGTCCCCAGCGCCTCGCCCAGGAGCGCGTCCACGCCCTGCTCGCGCTCGCGCGACGACGCCACCTCGCGCGCGCGCAGCCGCAGGTTCGGCCGCGCGAAGCCGTGCACGTGCTGCGGCGTGTCGGCTCCCAGGTGCAGGCGGGCCAGGATCTCGTCGCGCACCACCGGCGTGGCGGTGGCGGTGCAGGCGAGCACGCGCGCGTGCGGCAGCTCGGCGAGCAGGGAGCCGATCTCCATGTACTCCGGCCGGAAGTCGTGTCCCCACTCGCTGATGCAGTGCGCCTCGTCCACCGCCACCAGCGGCACCGGGATGCTGCGCAGCAGGGAGCGGAACCCGTCGAAGACCAGCCGCTCGGGGGCCACGTAGACGAGCCGGTACTCGCCGCGCGCGATGCGCGCCATGCGGCGGCGGACCTCGTCGCCGTCGAGCGTGGAGGCGAGCAGGGTGGCGCTCACGCCCCGCGCGGTGAGCGCCTGCACCTGGTCGTTCATCAGCGCCACCAGCGGCGAGACGACCAGCGTGGTGCCGTCCAGCAGCACCGCGGGCAGCTGGTAGGTGAGGCTCTTGCCGCCGCCGGTGGGAGCGACCAGCAGCAGCCGGCCGGTGGTCAGCAGCGCGTCGATCGCTTCACGCTGCCCCGGGCGGAACGACTCGTACCCCAGCCGGCGCAGGGCGGGCGCGAAGGTGTCGGCGGCCGGGCGGGCGTGCGCGGCGGACCCCATGCGCGTCGATCCTACGCGACCGCCCGGACAGCCCGGGGCTAGCCGCCCGCCGGATGCAGCCAGACCGTCACCGCGGGCTGCAGCTCACCACAGGAACTTGATGCCGAGCTGCATGTCCCGCGGGCCGAACAGGGTGCTGCTGGCCTGCGTCGGCCGCAGGAAGCCCGTGTCCTCGGTCAGGTTCACCGTGACCTGGTTGGTGGCGGCGTTGAAGCTCGAGGTGGCCACGCGGTAGCGCGTCGCCGAGAACACGGTGTAGTTGGTGGAGTTGAGCACGTTGAAGGCCTCGGCGAGCAGCACGAGCTGGCGGTTGCCGCCCACGCGGAAGGCCTTGGAGAGCCGCGCGTCGATGGTCTGGCGGCCGGTCTGGCGGTCGGAGTTGCGCTCGACGAAAGGCACGCGGTTGGAGCCGCCGGTGCCGTTCGTGGTGAAGGTGTCCGTGCCGCCGGTCCCCCCCACGCCGCCGCTGATGGTCGCGGTGACCGGGAGGCCGCTCTCGAACGTGCCGATCGCCGCCACCTGGAAGCCCCCGAGCCACGTCGGCGCGTAGTGGAAGCTGGTCACGAAGCGGTGCCGGCGGTCGAGGTTCGAGTAGCCCTCCTCGAGCGCGAGGTTCGACGGGTCGAACACGTTCATGAAGCCGGAGATGAAGGTGGTCGAGTTCTGGCCGTTGTCGGTCGCCTTCGACAGCGTGTAGTGCGCGTTGAAGAGCAGGCCGTTGCTCCAGCGCTTCTGGGCCTGGAGGACCAGGCCGTGGTACTGCGACTCGGCCGTCGACCGCACCTCGATCGCGCGGCCGATGTTCGCGTCCGGGCGCACCCCCCGGTAGAACGGGAACGTGCCCATGTTCTCTCCGCCCACGAAGTAGGTCACCTGCGAGCTCGGCGCCGGCAGGTTCGTGTCGATGAACACGGGCAGCTTCTTGCCCTTGCTGTAGAGGTACGAGGCGGACACGACCAGGTTGCGGCCCAGCGAGCGCTCGATGGTGAAGTCGCCCATGTAGATCTCCGGCCGCTCGAGGTCGGGAGAGAGCACCGAGATCGCGGGCCGTACGCCCGGGCCGGTCGGCGGGGCCGAGAGCACGTTCGGGTAGGTCGGGGCGCCGGCCGTGGTGGGGCCGAAGTTGTAGGTGGCGAACGTGACCGCGTTGTTGGTGAGCGCGCTGAACAGGTAGCTGTTGCTGGTCAGGCCGTAGTAGACGCCGAACCCGCCCTTGAACACGGTCTCGTGCCGCCCGCCGACGTCGTAGGTGAACCCGAGCCGGGGGCCGAAGTTGTTCTTGTCCTGCGCGAAGCGCTGGGTCAGCGGGTAGCGCGGGTTGCCCTCCTCGGGCTGCGGCAGCTTCTGGTACTCGTAGCGCAGGCCGAGGTTCAGGGTCAGGGGCCGGCTGACGCGCCAGGTGTCCTGGATGTAGAAGTTGTAGTCGGTGGTGTGGAAGAGCGCGTCGCCGGTGCGGCCGCGCAGGTCGAAGGCCTGGGCGAAGCTCTGGTAGTGCCGCCCGCGGTTCGCGTCGTTCAGGGGCACGCAGCCGGTGCTGCCGATCGGGCAGTCGGCCGCGATGTTCTGCAGGTTCGAGTAGGTGTAGACGCCGCCGCCCTGGAAGAGGTTCTCGATGTCCTCGCGCACGTAGTTGACGTCCATGCCGATCTTCACGCTGTGGGCGCCCGCGAACAGCGTGACCGCGTCGAGCACCTGGTAGCGCCGCTCGTCGGGGTACTTGGGACGGGGCAGGAAGTTCGGCATGCCGAAGCTGAACCCGCCGGTGACGCTGGTGCCGGGACCGGGCGCGTTCGGGAGCTGCTGCTCGAAGTCGCGCCCGATCTGGACGCGCAGCTCGTTGAGCACCTTGGGGCTGAACACCGAGTTCAAGGTGAGCAGCCCGAAGTCGGTCCTCACGATGTCGGTGCCGTTGTCGGTGCGCGCGTTCGAGTTCAGCGCGGGGGTGCGGATCCCGTTGGGCGCGTCCCACCGGTGGCGGTTGTACTGCAGCGTGAGCGTGTGCTTGCTGTTCAGCATCACGTCCACCTTGCCGAGGAAGATCCGGTTGTTGCCCTCCCGCGGCACCGGAGACAGCGTCTCCTGGGTGAAGAACTCGCGCGTGGCCGCGCAGCCCGGGGCCGTGCAGGGCTGCTCGAGGAAGGTCGGGCTCGACCGGTTGACGAAGTAGGGGAAGTTGCGCCGCTGCTCGTCGTAGTTGAAGAAGAAGAACGCCTTGTCCTTCTTGATCGGCCCGCCCAGGCTGGCCCCGAACTGGTGCCGCCGCTCCTCCGGCTTGTCCACGGTCTTCGGGAAGAACGGCTCGCGCGCCTGGAACGCGTCGTCGCGGAGGAAGTAGAACGCCTCGCCGCGGAACTCGTTGGTGCCCGAGCGGGTGACCGCGTTCACCGTCCCTCCGGCGGCGCGGCCGAACTCGGCCGAGAAGTTGCTCACCCCCACCTGGAACTCGCGGATGGCGGCCTGGCTGATCGTGTACGACGCGCGCGTGCGGCCCCGCGCCTCGGAGAAGAAGGCCTGGTTGTTGTCCACCCCGTCCACGGTGTTGTTGTTGTAGAGGCCGGAGATGCCGCGGTAGCTGACCAGCCCGAAGTTGCCGTCGTTGGTGACGCCCGGGGAGAGCAGCACGAAGTTCTCCCAGCGGCGGCCGTTGATGGGCAGGTTCTGGATCTCGGTCTCGGAGACCACGTCGCTGACGTCGGTGCGCGTGGTGTCGATCAGCGGCGCCTCCGCGGTGACCGTGACCTCCTCCGTGACGCTGGCCGGCCGGAGCTGCACGTCCACGGTCGTGGTGGAGCCGACCGAGGCCTGCACGTCGGCGCGCGGCGCCGCGGTGAAGCCGGACATGGTCGCCGTGACCTCGTAGCGGCCCGGCTGCAGCGCCGTCGCCCGGTAGCGGCCCCCGTCGTCGGTGACCAATTCGCGCGAGGCGTTGGTGTCCATGTTCCGGACCACCACGGCCACGCCCGGCAGCACGGCGCCGGTCGTGTCGGTCACGACGCCTTCGATGTTCGCGGTGCCCGCGGTCTGGGCCAGCACCGAGGGCGCGGCGAGGACGCCGCCGGCCAGGGCCAGGGCCACGAGGGACCGGTACGTGCGCTCACGCATGCAAGTCCTCCAGCGACAGGATGAGGGGAGTTGAGATACTACTCTGCGGCCGAGGGCCGGTACAACCTGCGGGACCGCCGGCCGGTCGAACCACAGCACGGTGCAGGGCAGGGAGGAAGCGGATGAGGGTCTCCGGATCGTCGGCAGGTCGTCGTGCGACCGTGCTCGTTCTCCTCTCCGTGGCCGCGCCCGGGCGGTCCCAGCCTCCCTCGGGCGAAGACGTCCAGCAGCG